>CAZDRW010000006.1:16153-21442 GCA_964507555.1 uncultured Desulfarculaceae bacterium | reverse complement strand
CCTGCTGCCCGAAATCAGCGAGCGTCCCCGCGATTTTCTCTTGGACAAGCACCTGCCTGGCAGTTTCACCGGCACCGACCTGGAACAGTGGCTCCGCCAGCGGGATATAGGCGAGGTCGCCATCAGCGGCTACATGACCCAGATGTGCTGCGACACCACCTCGCGCCAGGCTTTTCATCGGGGTTTTACGGTGCAATTTCTTTCAGACGCCACCGGCACCCTTGCGCTCAGCAACGAGGCCGGTTCGGTCACGGCCGAGGAGCTGCACCGCGCCATCCTGGTGACCCAGGCCACGCGCTTTGCCAAGGTAACCGCCACCGCCCAATGGATACAAGACCTTAGCCGAACCCGATAAACCTGGAATGAGCTGAAATACTAAGCCATGGTGCGCATCAACGAAATCATAGACGCGGTCAAGGAGTATCACCCCTCCGCCGACGTCACCGTCATCATGAAGGCCTATGTGTATTCAGCCAAGATGCATGCCGGCCAGATAAGGAAATCCGGCGAACCCTACCTGAGCCATCCTCTGGCCGTGGCTTCCCTTTTGACCGAGATGCATCTGGACGTGGCCAGCATCTGCGCCGGTCTTATGCACGACGCGGTGGAGGACACCGACGCCACCTTGGATGACCTCTCCCGGATTCTGGGCAAAGAGGTCTCCCTCCTGGTGGACGGGGTGACCAAAATCACCGAACTCACAGCCGGCACCCCGGTGGCCCGCCAGGCCGAAAGCCTGCGCAAGATGATCCTGGCCATGGCCGGCGACATCCGGGTCCTGTTGATCAAGCTGGCCGACCGGCTGCACAACATGCGCACCCTGGGCTATCTGCCCGAAGCTAAGCAGCAGCGCATCGCCTTGGAGACCCGCGAGATCTACGCCCCCATGGCCCACCGCATGGGCATCCGGCGCTGGCAGGCCGAGTTGGAGGATCTGGCCCTCTTTTATCTTGAACCGCAGACCTATCAGCGCATCAAGGATGGCGTAGCCACCCGCAAGGCCGAGCGCGATCAGTTCAAGACCGAGGTCATGGCCACCATCCAAAAGGCCATGGCCGACCACGGCATCCAGTGCTCCGTTTCAGGCCGCTCCAAACATTTCGCCAGCATCTATCAAAAGATGATCCGCCGCAACGTGGAACTCGACGAACTCTACGACATCATCGCCTTTAGGATCATCGTAGGCGACCTGCGCGACTGCTACGAGGCCTTGGGCATCATCCACACTATGTGGAAGCCAATCCCGGGCCGCTTCCGCGATTACATCGGCATGCCCAAGCCCAACGGCTACCAATCCCTGCACACTTCGGTGGTGGGCCCCATGGGCCAGCGCATGGAAGTCCAGATCCGCACCGATGAAATGCACCGGGTGGCCGAGGAGGGAATCGCCGCGCACTGGCGCTACAAGGAGGACGGCGCCACCGACATGTCCGAGCAGCAGCGCTTCACCTGGCTGCGCCGGCTCATGGACTGGCAGCGCGAGATGGAGGACCCTTCCGAGTTCCTGCAATCCCTGCGCATGGACCTTTATCCCGAGGAGATATTCGTCTTCACCCCGGGAGGCGAGGTAAAAGAGCTTCCCCGTGGCGCCACGCCGATTGATTTCGCCTATGCCATCCACACCGAGGTGGGCCACAAATGCGTGGGCGCCAAGGTGAACGGCCGCATGGTTCCCCTGCGTCACGAGCTTTCCACCGGCGACCAGGTGGAGATCGTCACCCAGGCCAAACATACCCCGTCCAAGGACTGGCTAAAGTTCGTGGTGTCCAGCCGGGCGCGGTCCAAGATCCGCTCCTACATACGGGACTCCGAGCGCAGCCAGGCGGTGGGCCTGGGCCGCGATCTTTTGGACCGCGAATTCCGCAAGCGCAACTCCACCCTCAACGCGGCCCTCAAGGACGGCAAGCTGGACAAGGTGGTCCAGGACTTTTCCTTCAAGGACCCGGAGCATCTCCTGGCGGCGGTGGCCTACGGCAAGATCAGCCCCAAACACGTGGTCAACCGGGTGTTCCCGCCGGCCAAGGAAGAGGAAGACAAAGCCAAGCCCGGCTTTTTCGAGCGAGCCCTGCGCCGGCGCAAACCGCCCAAGGACGGGGTCAAGGTCCGCGGCGTGGAAGACATCCTGGTGCGTTTCGCCAAGTGCTGCAACCCCCTGCCCGGAGACCGCATCGCTGGCTACATCACCCGGGGCCGGGGGGTCACGGTGCACGACGCCCGCTGCCCCCATCTGGAGAGGGTGGACCCCGAGCGCAGATTGGATCTTGAATGGGACGTGCCCGGCGACCAGGTGCGGCCCGCCCGCATCCAGGTGGTTACCACCGACCGCTCCGGCGCCCTGGCCGATCTGGCCGGGGTCCTGAAGAAACACGACATCAACATCCTGGAAGCCGACGTGCGCACCACCGAGGACCTGCACGGCATCTCCAACTTCTTGATCGAAGTAAAAGACGCCCATCAACTCCGGGCGCTGCTTAAGGACCTTAATAAAATAAAAGGGGTGACTTCGGTTAAGCGGCTGGGGCTTGAATAGGCGAAGGACGCTTTAGGTTGGACAAAGCTAAACGCCCCCGAAAGGGGGGCGTCTAAGTCGCCGCAAACGCTGTAATCTAGCTGGGCTTTACGACCTTGCCCGAACGCAGGCAACGGGTACAAACCCTGACCCTGCGCACCTGGCCGCCCTCGAGATGGCGCACGCGCTGCAGGTTGGGATTGAAGCGCCGCTTGGTCTTGCGGTGGGCGTGGCTCACGTTGAAGCCCACCTGGGGCTTTTTACCGCAGAATTCGCATATCTGACTCATGACAAAACCTCCAACTCGTATCTTATCGGTCCGCCACCGCTTTTAGGAGCGGGTCCGCCGGTTCGTCTATCGCCTTACCAGGCCGATCGAAGGGTGAAATATACTGCTCTCCAGGCCATATGGCAAGGCCTTTTACCGGATCATGAAATACTTTACAAGTGGGGCCGCACTTGACGCCTGGTCTACGGCATGGCATATTATATCCCCGCAAGGGCCCGAGCGGCCTGCGCTTTTTTTCAACCGCAAATGAAGGAGCAAGTTTGAGCCGCGATGACTTAATCCACCTGGAGGGCGAGGTCACCCGTACCTTGGGTGGAGGACAAATGGAAGTGGTGACCGATCAAGGACACACCTTACGCGCAGTCCTTTCCGGGCGCATGAAACGCTACAAGATCAAGGTGCTGGTTGGCGACAAGGTACGCGTAAGCGTCTCCCCCTACGACCTGACCCACGGTCTCATCACCTATCGTCTCAAGTAAAACCCGGCGCTAGCAGTCAATCCAGCCGGACCCGGCCTGGACTAAAAGCGCGGATATTGGTTTTGCATAAGGAGAGGTTTGCCCGAACTCTTTAGGCCTGGTCCAGCGGCAAATCCCGGCGGCCGATCATGGGCAGTATCACTTCGCGCCGAACCAACTCCTGGGTGTCCTCGCCAGGGCCCGCTTCCATGGCCCCCGCCAAACGGGCCAGGGCTTCCTGCGCACGCGCAAAGCCCAATTGCCTGGCCTCGTCGATTACCGCCCAATTCCGGTCACGCATGAACTCCATGACCGCAGCGTCGATTTCCGGGAACAAAAGCCTGGGAAAGCCGAAGAGCCAGGCCGGATAGAAACCCAAGGGCCCGGCGGCTTGTTCCCGGACGATGGCGTCCAGGCGGCCGCCCGGTGCGGTGTCGGCCAAAAGATCCTTGACCCCGCGGGCGAAATGCTCCACCTCGCTGAAAGGGTGTTCGCTCACCGCTTTCTGGAAAACCCGTTGGGCTTCCCGGCCGGAAGCCGCCTCGCCGGCTTCATGCCAAAGCACCGCCTCCAACTCACCGGTCAGCACCGGCTCCAGAGATCGCCAGGAAGGCCGGGCCAGCAATTCGCTTCTTTTAAGGCCGTATTCCTTGAGGCCGAACTCGATGTAGCGCGCCTGGCTGGCCCGGGGATCGGCTAACTTGTCCCACAGCACGTAGGCCAAAGGCGCGGGCCGAAGATAGATTTGATCGCCTTGGCGCATGCCGGGAAGAAAAAATATATCCGGGCTCATCTCAGCGCCCAGGGTGTGCACGATAAGCCCGTTGATTTTGCGGGTCTGCTGCAAGCGGCCCAGAAAAAACACGGGCAGCATGCCCCCGGCCAAGCCCGCGCCGTAGATCAACCCCTCTACGGCTATGAGCCGGTTGACGGCTTCCACGTCAAAGGGATCCAGTTCGTGGCCGTTAACGCGCAAAGGGCGCGGGGTCAGTTCAGCCAGGCTTTCCCACAGCTGCTCGCGCTGGTCCACCCACTCCAGGACCAGGGCCGATGACTCCTCGCGCCAAGGCGGCAGCCCGGTCTCCCACTTGTAGAGGTTGCGCAACCTTAAGAGAAGCCCGCACATGGAAAACCGACCCGCCACCGCCGCGTCGGCTTGGTGGCAATTGGCTTTTACCTGCTCCGCCAGATCCCTGGCCAGGGCGGAGAGGGGCTCGGCGGATTGGTTAGTCATGGGCCGGCTCAATCCACCTGGCTGAAGTCGATTTGCAGGCTGGGGTCTTGATAGCAATCCACCACTTTTAGATAGCGCCTGAGCACCCCGCGGTTTCTCTCAAGGTCCTCCGGCGTGAGCTCGCGCACCACCTTGGCCGGAGTGCCCAAGGCCAGATGCCTGGGCGGAATCACCATGCCCGGCGGCACCACCGCCCCGGCTCCCACCATGGCGCCCTGGCCCACCCGGGCCCGGTCCAAGACCACCGCGCCCATGCCCACCAGGGCCTCGTCCTCGATGGTGCAGGAATGCAGGACCACCCGGTGGCCCACCGAAACCCTCTCGCCGATCTCGGTGCCTTGGTCTTTGTGGCCCACGTGCACCACGCACAAATCCTGCAGGTTGGTCTGGGCGCCTACCCTGATGTAGTTAATGTCGCCGCGCAATACGCAGCCGAACCAGATGCTGGCCTCGGGCCCGATTTCAACCTGGCCGATCAAGCATGCGTTGGGGGCGATATAGGCTGAACGGTCCACGCGGGGCGTGTGGCCGTTTAACGGAATGATTAGGTTCTGCCGGTAGTTAAGCTGCGTATCCGCCACAGGAGCCTCCAGTTGCTATATTTGGTGTTTAATTGTACACCAGCCGAGAAGCCAAACAAGCTTGAGCCCAGCGGCGCTCATCCGGGCCCTCCAGATAGGAAGTATTAACAGCCTCTCTTGACAGGCAACCCAGCCTGGCCTACCCTCAAGGATAAATTACCCTAACTGCCTAAAATGGAGTCGAATACCCAATATGGCATCCAAAGCTCGCCCCCTCA
>CAZDRW010000006.1:15930-16143 GCA_964507555.1 uncultured Desulfarculaceae bacterium | reverse complement strand
GCTCCTGGCTGCCGCGGCCGCGGTTTTCCTCTGGCCGTTTTGGGAGGGACGGGAACCTCAAATCACGCTCACACCGACCCCGCTGGCTTTGGGCCGGGAAAACACCCTGGACCTCAAGGTGACCGACCAGGAGCGGGGTCTGGCTCTGGTCAAGGTGGCGCTCATCCAGCAGGGCCGGGAAAAAGTGGTGCTGCAGCAGGAATTCGCGGCTCC
>CAZDRW010000006.1:0-15920 GCA_964507555.1 uncultured Desulfarculaceae bacterium | reverse complement strand
AATTCAGCCAAAAGCTAACCATCAAACCCCTTGAGCTCGGCCTGGCCCAGGGCGAGGCCAGCTTGGTGGTGGAGGCCAGGGACCGCTCCTTTAACAATTTTATGCACGGCAACCTGGCGCGCCGGGAATTCGCCGTCAAAATCGACACGATTCCACCCCGGATAGGGGTGTTGAGCCGCAACATTTATCTAAACCGCGGCGGCAGTGCCTTGGTGGTCTATCAGGTAAGCCCGGACGCTCAGGAGCATGGGGTCAGCGTGGGCGCGCACAACTTCCGGGGCTATTTCGCCTGGCCGGACAAGCCGGGTTTTGCGGCCTGTTATTTCGCCTATGCCGATGACTTGGAGAAGGACGCGCCCATAAAGGCCTGGGCCAAGGATCAGGCGGGAAACCAGGCCCAGGCTTCATTGAACATGCATCTGCGCTGGAAAAAGTACCGCCAGGACAAAATCACGCTTTCAGACTCCTTGATCCAAGCCTTGGCCCCGCGCTTCATGTCCTTGGCTCCGCCCGATGTCAAAGGCGAAGCCCAGGTGTTTCTCTGGGTTAACTCCAAGCTCCGCGAGATCAACCACCAAAAAATCGCATCCGTCTGCGCCCAAAGCCAGCCCAAGGAGCTATGGGAGAAGACTTTCTTGCGCCCCATGGGCAAACCCATGAGCGGCTTCGGCGACCGCCGGTTTTATTACTACCAGGGCAAGGAGGTCTCGACCGCGGTACACCGGGGCGTGGATTTGGCCGACGTGGCCAACTCACCGATTCCCGCCGCGGCCGCCGGCAAGGTGCAATTTGCCGAGATGCTAGGAATTTATGGTAATTGCGTTATTCTCGACCACGGCATGGGCGTGCACACCCTTTATGGCCACCTTTCCTCTTTGGAAGTGCATCCCGGCCAGGATGTAAAACAGGGACAGCGCTTGGGCCTGAGCGGGGCCACCGGCCTGGCTTTGGGCGATCATCTGCACTTCTCGGTGCTGGTGGGAGGCGTGTTCGTAAACCCCGCCGAATGGTGGGATCCGCACTGGATCACCGACAACCTGGAGTTGCGTTATAAGGAAGCCGGCCTCAAACGGCCCTAGGATTTGCCATGCTTGCGCCGCCGCCCGCCCCCGGTATTAGCCAGTCGCGCCCGGGGTAAGGTATGTGCTAGTATATCCTGGACAAACCTTCTGCGGGCGAGGGCATGAGAGGCTATTATTTCCATATCTGTGTATTGGCGGCCCTATGGTTTGTGCTAAATGGGTGCGCAGCGCAATCAGTCCAGTCCTTGAAAACAGCCGATAGCGCCAAAGAGCCTTCTCCGAAATCCGGCCAGGTTTTGGCTTGGAACCAGCCGCAACCCATGAGCCCACAAGAGCTGGCAGGTGCTTTGGCCGCGGCCCGCGTGGTCATGGTGGGCGAAACCCACGATCACCCAGGTCATCATCAAGCCCAACTAAAAATCCTTAAATTAATGACCGAGCAGGGCCCGCCGCCGGTGGTGGGCATAGAATGGCTGGACCAGGGGGCCCAGCCGGCCTGCGACGCCCTGTCCAACGGGTCCCTCACGGTGGACCAGTTCGCCGAGCAGGCTGACTGGAACTCCCGCTGGGGGTATACCCTGGACTTGTACCGCCCTATCTTGGAGTATGTGCGCGAACACCGCCTGAAGCTCTACGCCCTGAACGCGCCGCTCAAAGTTGTACGCAAGGTGGCCCGCAAGGGCTTGAAAGCGCTTACGCCTGAGGAACGCGGCCTTTTGGCCCCGGCTCTGGATTTGCATGACCCGGAATATGAAAAAATGATAGCCTTGCAGTTCCAAGGCCACGGAATTAAAGGCCAGGAAGCCCAAGCCAATTTTCTGGCCGCCCAGATAGGCCGGGACGAGACCATGGCCCACAATCTGGCGCTGGCTCTTTATCCTTGGCCGGACGCGGGCAAAAAAGCGGTGGTCCTGGCGGGGTCGGCTCATGTGGCTCATGGACGGGGATTGCCTGCCCGAATTCAAAGAAGGTTGCCGGGCGTAAAACTAATTACATTTTTGCCGGTTTCATCCGATAAACTAATAGATGCTGAAGGGGACCTGCAGGGTAGCCAAGCGCCGGCTGATTACTTGATGATCACCGTTCCTGCTCCGCCCAGGCCCCCTCGCTTGGGCATAATGATCAAGCCGGCCAAGGACGGTCTGCTGGTGGAAGGCGTCTGGCCCCAAGGCGCAGCATTCAAGGCGGGCATAAAAAAGGGAGATCTCCTGAAGGCAGTTGACGGCAAAGCGCTGACAACGCCCAAGGACATTCACGACGCGATAAAATCGGCGCCTTATAAGACCCACCAGTACCAGGTGATGAGAGGCGGCAAGGAACTGATCTTGGATATAACCCTTGCCGATCCGCATAAAGCAGGTTCACGGCACCCTAGGGAGTGATGCATGGATATAGCAACCATATTGGGAATATTCTCCGGCATGGCCCTGATCTTCGGTGCAATTGTCAGCGGCGGGAATGTTCAAACCTTCATCAGCATACCGAGCGTGATGATCGTCGCCGGCGGAACTTTGGCCGCAACCCTCATCACTTTCCCCCTCAATGAGGTATTCCACGCTTTCCAGGCGGCAAAGCAGGTGTTTGCCCAGAGAAAGGTGGACCCCAACGAGGTGGTGCGGCTCATCATAAACGTGGCCAACCTTTCGCGCCGCCAGGGCCTGGTGGCGCTCAGCAAGGTCCGCACCGACAACCCTGTGTTCAAGAAGGCTTTGAACCTGATTGCAGACGGCGCGCCCGAGGAACTGATCCGCCAGACGCTGCGCATCGAGATCGAGGCCATGCGCCAACGCCACGGGGTAGCCCAGGACGTGTTCAAGAAGATGGGCACCTATGCTCCGGCCTTCGGCATGCTGGGAACCCTGATCGGCTTGGTGCAGATGCTGGGAACCCTGGACGACCCCAAGTCCATCGGTCCGGCCATGGCCGTGGCTCTCATTACCACTTTCTACGGTTCGTTCATGTCCTCGCTTTTCTTCCTGCCCGTGGCCGGCAAGCTGAGAAGCCGGACTTCGCACGAGATCATCAACCTCGAAATTATTTTCGAAGGGGCCTTGAGCATCTTGGAAAACAACAACCCGCTTTTGATTTACGAGCAACTGAGCTCTTTTATTCCTCCCAGGGTCAGGGAGGGCTATCAGCCCGAGAAGCTGAAACAGATGCAAGGGACCTAAGCCAATGGCAGACGACGATCGCAATGTAAGCGCACAGCCGGATGACGATGGGCCGGGTGAATGGATCGTCACCTATGCTGACATGGTGACGCTCCTTTTGACCTTCTTCGTCATGCTGGTGGCCATAAGCTCGGTCAACAACGAACGTTTTGAGAAAATAATGCATTCCATTCAATACACCTTGGGCGCCGGCGTGGCCCCGGGCGGAAGGGTGGGACGTATCGACACCCATGATGTACGCAAACGCAGCCTCTCCACGCCCACCGGGTCTGAAAACGAACCGCTCTTGGAAGACATAAAGGAAGCCATCAACCAAAAAGACCTTAAAGACTCGGTGGAAGTCGTGCAGCAAGGCAACAAGGTCATCCTGCGCGTCAAGGGCAAAGTGCTTTTCCCGGCGGCTTCGTCGAACTTCGACCCTCAAGCCAAGAAGGTATTGAACGAACTAGCCAAGATTATCATGCAGCACCCCGAGTATCGTTTGGATGTGGGCGGCCACACCGACCCCCGCCCCATCAGCACGCCGAAATTTGATAGCAACTGGGAACTGAGCGCGCTCAGGGCCACAGCAGTACTACGTTATCTGGTGGATCAGGGAGTCAGCCCCAGGAGAATGACAGCCACCGGTTATGCCGACACTGACCCCATTGCACCCAACACCAGCCTGGAGAACATGGCTAAAAACAGGAGGGTGGAGTTTGTTCTGGAAAAGAAAGAAAGATAAGAAAGCTCACTTAAGCTTCACCTTGGATTACGACGAGGATCAACGTTCCTACTATCGGGTGGCGCCCAGAGGCGACGAACCGTTGTTCCTGCAAACCAAGGGCAAGCGATATTCGGTTCTGGACGTGAGCGCCGGCGGAATCGCCTTTGACGGAGCCGGGTTTTCGCCCGGCGACACCTTGGCCGGCGTCCTCAGCATGCCCAAAGATGAAACGCCCATACCGCTAGTGCTTACCGTGGTCCAGATACTCAAGGATAGGATGATCGCAGCCCAATTCAAGAAAATCAAAGATGAAGACCGCGAACGGGTGCATCATTACGTGCTGCAGCGCCAAAAAGAGGAACTGGAAAAGAAGCGCCGTGAAAGACTGGCGGAGCCCATGCATCAAGCAGGCCCCAAAAAGCTTGGATCTGACTAGGCCCCGGCCCTAAGTGATTGCCAATGCGTGGCGCTTTCTTTATAGTCGTAATATCATAAGCGAGCAAGGGGCGCGCCGCCTTCTCAAATTCTCTACATCCGTCCCCTGACGTCCCTTTTGGGGATGTGTTTTAAGTCGTAGCGGAGGAACCCAATATGGAGTTGACCATAACCCCTCGCGGTGAACAAATCGATATCGAGGTGATCGGCAGCATTGACGAACGAGGTGCCGAAGATCTTAAGCGTCGTTTCCTTGAGCTGGACGTATCTTCGGTTAAAGAGGTGATTTTCGATTTCGCCGGCGTCACCTTCATCGGCAGCGCCGGCATCGGCAAGCTGCTTCTGTTTTACAAGAACCTGGCCGCTCAGGGAGGCAAAATTACCATCGAGAACATGTCCAAGGACATCTTCACCATGTTCAAGGTGGTAAAGCTGGACAAGATATTCAATATCTCCTCCAACAGCTGACCAAGTTCAGCCTCATGATTGATAGCGGTTTTGGCAAAGGCCGGATGCCCGCCGGCGGCCAGCTATGGGCATCCTTACCGGGCCCGGCGCTGAATTGCCGCCAAGGAGCTTTGCCCTGGGCGAAAGCCGCGGAGGCGAATCTGCCTTCGCTTGAAGCCGGGACCTTAGGCCGGCTGGCCGCGCCATTCGGTCCTGAGGCCCTGCCAGCCAAATACCGCGCTTTATCCAGAACCATCTCCTGACAGGCCGCCATGAAAGATAAATTGCTGGCAATCTTCGCCGAGGAGGCGACCGAACTCATCGAAGCCTTGCAGCACGGCGTTCCGGCGCTCTTGGAAAACGAGGACCCGGAGGAAATAGAGGCGGTCTTCCGCGCGGCCCACACCATGAAAGGCAATGCCGGCATCGTCGGCTTCGATGGCGTGGCCGACCTGGCACGCGCCATGGAAGCCATCCTTGACGGCATCCGCAAAGGGCGCCTGAAGCCTGATGCCGAGATGGTGGGCCTGATGTCAAACGCCGTGGACGCTCTCAAGGTTTTGACAGACGGCTGCCTGGCCGGCGGACAACCAGAAACTCCCAGCGGACTAAAAACCGCCCTTGCCGCCTGTCTGGACGCTAAGGAGCCATAGGCCGAAGACGGTAGCCGCCCCAAAGCCCCGCACCCGGCATACAGACCGCGGGGGCTGACGCGAAAGGCGGCATCCTGCGGTTCATGGACGGACCTTTTCATAACCGGCCTGGCGGCGCAGGAGATTTCAGCAATGCCTCACCCGAACCAAGAATTGCCACGGAGGCGCTGAGCCGTGGTTTATGAGAACCACCGCAGTACCGGTTCCACCGGTGCCGCCTTTATAAAGATCTTTGATCTCAAGCCGCGCGAATACGAGACCATCAGGACCCTCGTAAAGGAAAAAACCGGCATCAACCTCGGGCTGAACAAGCGGGATCTGGTTCTAAGCCGCCTGGCCAAGCGGCTGCGCACCCTGGACTTAAACAGTTTTAAGCAATACCTGGACTACCTTGAGGGACCCAAAGGGCCCGATGAATTAGTCCAAATGATCAATCACATAACCACCAACAAGACCAACTTCTTTCGTGAGATGCACCACTTCGAGTTTTTGACCAAAAAGCTTTTTCCCAAGCTTTTTAAAACCGGCGCATCCAACAGGGTCCGCCAGATCCGGGCCTGGAGCGCAGGTTGCTCATCGGGTCAGGAGCCCTATTCCATCTGCATCATTGCCAGCGAATTCTTTCAGGATAAGCCGGGCTGGGAATTCAAGCTGTTGGCAACGGATCTGGACACCACCATGCTGCAAAAGGCCAGCGACATGACCTACGAGTCCAGGCTCGTGGAATCTGTTCCGCGCCACCTGTTGCACAAGTACTTCAAGCGTATCCGCGATAATGGCGAACAACTTTATCAGGTAAGCCCTGGTCTGCGGAACATGATCACCTTCCGGAAATTCAACCTCATGCGACAGAAATATCCTCTCAAGGCGCCTGTGGATTTCATATTCTGCCGTAATGTGCTCATCTACTTCGATCAAAAGGACAAGATAGACATCCTGACCAAATTCCATTCGGTGCTCAAGCCGGGCGGCCACATTTTCGTGGGCCACTCGGAATCACTGATGATGGTCAAGCACCTTTTTAGAAACGTGGGCACCACGGTGTACGAGAAAACCTGAAGCCCGGGCGCGAATAATTTGCGCCGCCCAACCGTCTGCCGTGGATTAGTTGGCCATGATCCCGGCAAGCGATTATTATTAATATTGGATCGTTGCTACTGATACTTGGGGAACACATGGCCGCCGGGCCCATCAAAATCATGATTGTCGACGACTCGGCTCTGGCTCGCGAGTTCTTGCGGGAGATCATTTCCCAAGAGCGGGACCTGGAGCTTGTCGCCTCAGCCCCCGATCCCTACATCGCCAAGGAAAAATTCCTCAAGAAAAAACCGGACGTCATAATCCTTGACGTGGAAATGCCCCGCATGGACGGCCTCACCTTTTTAAAGAAGCTCATGGCCTCCCATCCCACGCCGGTTGTGATGTTTTCCAATTACACCCAAGCTGGCGCCGAGGCCACGCTTAGCGCTCTCAGCCTGGGGGCGGTCGACTTTGTGGCTAAACCGGGTGGCGGAAAGGGAACCCGGTTGGAAGATGTGGCGGAGGAGCTTATCGGCAAGATACGGATCGCCGCCAAGGCCAAGGTCGGCCCCAGGCGGCCCAAGCTTGCCCAAAACTTGACGGTGCCCCGTAAAGTGGAAATCGACGACGTGGTGGCGCTGACCAAGACGCTGCCCCGGCCGGGCGGCCCCATGGTGATTCTCATAGGAGCCTCCACCGGCGGTACTGTAGCGTTGGAGCACATGCTGACCAGGCTGCCGGCCGACAGCCCCCCTATCGCCATTGTCCAGCACATGCCACCCAAATTCACCAAGCCCTTCGCCGACCGGCTGAACCAGCAAACCAATCTCGCCATCAGCGAAGCCAGAGACCTGCAATCCCTTGCCTCCGGCCAGGCCTTGATCGCCCCGGGCGGGCTCCACATGCTATTGGAGCGAAACGGCCACGGCTATCGGGTTAGAATAAGTAACGGACCGCCGGTCAACCGGCACCGCCCCAGCGTTGACGTTCTTTTCCGTTCCGGGGTCAACAGCGCGGGTCCCAACACCGTGGCGGTCATTATGACCGGCATGGGCGAGGATGGGGCCCGGGGCATGAAGGATTTACACGACGTGGGTGCATTGACCATCGCTCAAAACCAGCAGACCTGCACTGTTTACGGCATGCCCAAGGCCGCGGTGCAATTGGGCGGAGTTGAACGAGAGGTGCCCTTGGAGCGCATTGCGCCCTTAATAATGGGCTTGTGGAGCAAAAATCAAGGACGCGAGCTGCAATGAGTCCCTTCATGAAACCAAACGGCGAATGGCGCGATCCGCCCGTAATTCTCATTGTGGATGACGCGCGCATTAACCGTGAGCTCCTTCGCCTGAACCTTGCCAAGCACGGCTACCATTTCCTGATGGCCACCAATGGGCAGGAGGCTATCGACATGTTGGCGTCCCACCCTGAAGTGGATTTGATCCTCTTGGATTTGGTGATGCCCAAGGTGGACGGATTCGCCTTTTTACGCTGGCGGGCGGATCATCCGGAAGTGCTTAGCTTGCCGGTGATCGTCAATTCCAGCCTGGATGATTTCAACTCGATTTCCCAAGCCCTGACCATGGACTCCTACGACTATTTCACCAAACCCTTGAGCCAAGATGATCTCAAGACCGTATTGCCTCTTAAAATTCGCAACGCAGTCACCGCCCGCCGCCTCATGTCGGAAACGCGGCACCAAAACGAGATTATGCGGCGCGAGTTGGAGATGGCCGCCCGCTACCAGCAGTTCCTCCTGCCCAAGGGAGCCGATCTGCCCGGCGCCAGGATCACCTTTCTCTTCGAGCCCTGCTCGGCGGTGGGAGGCGACTATTTCGATTTCTTGGAATTGCCGGAGAAAAAGCTCGGCTTCGTCATAGCCGACGTTTCGGGCCATGGCGTGGCCTCGGCCATGACCGCCTCCATCGTCAAGGCTCTCTTGCCCGGCTATCTGCGCCAGTTCCTTTCTCCGGCCAAGGCCTTCCGCCATCTCAATCAAGATCTGATGCGGCTCACCCAGGAAGACGTTTTCGTAACCGCGTTCGCAGCGCTTTATGATCCGGCCCAGTCGGCATTGACCTGGTGCCTGGCCGGCCACCCGCCACCCCTTTACATCCCCAAAAACCAAAAGGCCCGGGCCTTGGCGGCGGAGTCGCTGTTCCTGGGCGTGTTCGAATCGGATAACCCGTTATTCGACCTGGAGGACCAGACGGTGCCCGCCAACCCGGGCGACCGGCTGGCGCTTTATACCGACGGACTAACCGAGGCGCCGGACGCCGACGGCGATCAGTATGGCCTCAAGCGGCTGAAAGACTCTTTGGATCGAAACCATGATTGCGACCTGGAAACGCTGCGTATAAATGCGTGGCGGGATTTGCAGGAATTCGTACGGGGTGAATTCCCCGATGATGTGGCTTTCATTATGGTGGAATTTTAAAATGGCGGAATGCAAAGACAACTCCAGCTCAAACGGCCCCCGCTTATTGGTGGTGGACGATGAATGGACAGTGATCGAGCTATTTTCAAGCTTTCTGAGCAGCAAAGGCTACCAGGTAACCGCGGCCTACAACGGCCGCGATGCCTTGGACCTTTTCAATAGTCAGCCATTCGACCTTGTGCTCGCGGATCTGCGCATGCCCAACATGAACGGGCTGAGCCTGCTAGAAGAAATGAAAAAGATTCACCCCCAGGTGCCGGTGGTGATGATCAGCGGTTATGGGGATGTTGAAACCGTGGTGAAGGCCCTTAAGTTGGGCGCGGAAAATTTCCTTACCAAGCCGGTTGACATGGACGACTTGGAGCGGGTGGTTGAGCAAAGTCTGGCTATCTCCTGCGTCAGGCCCGGCGGTTCAAAAATCCAGGGAATGATCCAGCAAACCACTCATATCGAAACCCAAAGCCGTCCTGAATTCATGGCCGACATCGTCTATCAAATTGCCCTCAGCTCGGTCGCGGTGGGATTTTCCATGTTTGACCTGAACAGCAACCTGAAACTGGCGCTGATCGAGGCCCTCACCAATGCCATCGAACACGGCAACCAAAATCATGCAGACAAATTGGTGCGGGTGGACGCGTGCCTGAAAAGAGACCTCTTGGAAGTGACGATTCACGATGAGGGCTCCGGTTTCGATTACGGTGAGCAGTATGATCCTACCGAGGAAGAAAACCTGCTCAGCGAACGGGGGCGGGGGCTTTTCCTCATTCGCGCAATCATGGATGAGGTAGCCTTCAACCAAACCGGCAATGCCGTGACCTTGAAAAAGTACCGGTCCGCCCAAACCTGACAGGCGCGATAGAATTTATGTCAAATCCCCGCACTCCACGCTTTTGCCACCAATGCGGCGGTCCCTTGAAAAGAGCGCTCTCCTCCGACGGCGGTCCGCCTTTTGTTTGCAGCGCCTGTGGGCAAAAATTCTATCTGGACCCCAAGGTCGCCGCCGCGGCGGTGGTGCGCTGGGAGGACGGCCGGGTGGTGCTTCTGCGGCGGGCCCAGCGGGACCGGGCGCACGGGCTCTGGATCTTGCCCGGCGGGCATGTGGACCGGGGCGAGGTGGTGGAGGAAGCCACGCTCCGCGAGGTGGCTGAGGAAACCGGCCTGCAGGTGGAACTCGAAAGGCTCTTGGGCGTGTACACCTATCCCGGCAATCCGGTGGTGCTCGTGGTTTTTCTGGCCCGGCCCACGGGCGGCGAATTGGTCCCGGGCCGCGAGGCGCTGGATTTGGCGCTTTTTGCTCCGGCCGACATACCATGGGATGAGCTTGGCTATCATTCCACCGGCCAGGCCATCAAGGACATGCTCGACCTCCACAACCAAGGCGAGCGATAGATGCCCGCCAGCGCCCGAAAGCTCTCCGCGCTTGCGGCGTAGGTCCCGCAATGGTAATTATGCTCCAGTTTAGGCCGTCCCAAGAAGCGGAGGCGATCATGAAGCTTTCCCCGGAGAAAATTGCCCAGTTGAGCCCGGAGCGGCTTGGCAGCATCCTGCATCGTTCAATGGAGGACATATCGGATGTCTATGAATACGTGCGGGGCATTCTTGCTGAAATTCGTGAAAAGGGCGATGAACCCAGCCTGAATTGGCACCGCGAGTTGAAGGCCGATCTCAAGCCGGAGGACTTCAGGGTGAAGCCGGCGGAGATCGAAGCCGCCTATACAGAGGTGCCCGCCGATATAGTGGAGGCCTTGAAAAAGGCCGCGGTCAACATCCGCACCTTTCACACCGCCCAGATGGAGCGCCCCATGTGGCAGATGGAGGTGGCTCCGGGAATTTGGGCGGGACGCAAGCACACTCCCCTGGATGCGGTGGGCTGCTATGTGCCCGGCATGCGGGCGGTCTACCCTTCCACCGCCCTCATGACCGTGCTGCCGGCCCAAGTGGCCGGCGTGCGCAGGGTGGTGGTGGCCACCCCGCCTGACAAGGGACTCAGGGCCAACCCCTATACCCTGGTGGCCTGCGACATCGCCGGGGTTAGCGAAATCTACAAGCTGGGCGGGCCCTGGGCGGTGGGCTCTCTGGCTTATGGCACCCCGGCCGTGCCCAGGGTGGACAAGATCGTGGGCCCGGGCAACAAGTACGTCACCGCGGCCAAGATGCTGGTCTTCGGGGTGGTGGACATCGATTCGCCGGCCGGCCCGTCCGAGGCGCTGCTCTTGGCCGACGCCACGGCCAACCCCCGCTGGCTGGCCTTGGACTTCATGTCCCAGGTGGAGCACGATCCCGCCTCGGCTGCGGTGCTGGTAACCGACGACCAAGCGCTGGCCCAGGCCGTGTGCGATGAGATAGCACGGATCTACCCGGCACTGCCGCGCAAGGAAATCCTTGACCAGGCCGGTGCTTATTGCGCGGTGCTGGTGGCTGCTGACATGGCCGAAGCGGTATCGTTTACCAACGAATATGCGGCCGAGCACCTTCAGATCGTGACCAAGGATCCGTTTTTGACCTTGCAGGAGATACGGCATGCGGGATCTATTTTCTTGGGCCCCTGGGCCCCAGTGCCGGTAGGCGATTACGCATCGGGCACCAACCACGTGTTGCCCACCGGTCAGGGCGCGCGCGCCTTCAGCGGCTTAAGCGTGGACGACTTCATCAAAAAGCCGACCTTCCAATACTTGAGCCGCCAAGGCCTGGCCTCCTTGGCCGGAACCGTGGAGACCCTGGCCACCGCCGAAGGGCTTCCCATCCACGCCATGACCGTAAAGGCGCGCATGGAAGACTAAGCTCCGGCTGAGGCTTCAATCTGTGACAAACCGCAACCGGCCGGCAAAACCACGCCGGCCGGTTGATTTTTTTGATGCAATATATTATAAAATATATTATTGATTTTTATGGTGAGCGCTTGCACCGCCCATCCCGATGCCTTTAGACAGGCCCCGTGTAAAACCCTCCAGCCATAAGAGGGGGCTGAATTGCCGACCCGCACAAGTAAATATCCGCTGCAGACCGGGCGGCGCTACCTCTCCGGCAATGAAGCCGCCGCCGAAGGCGCGCTGGCCGCGGGATGCCGCTTCTATGCCGGCTATCCCATTACGCCGTCATCTGAGATCATGGAATCGCTGGCCCGCCTTTTGCCGGAGCACGGCGGCGCCTTCATCCAAATGGAGGATGAGATAGCCTCCATCTCGGCCGTGGTCGGAGGTTCTTGGTCGGGCGTAAAATCCATGACCGCTACCAGCGGACCGGGCTTGAGCCTTATGCAGGAATGCCTCGGCTACGCCGCTTTCACCGAAACGCCTCTGGTGCTGGTGGATGTGCAGAGGGCCGGCCCCTGCACCGGCCAGGCCACCAAGGTGGGCGGCGGCGATATCATGGCTGTTAAATGGGGCTCCCATGGCGATTATCAGGTAGTTGCGCTTTCGCCCTGGTCGGTGCAGGAGATGTTCGACCTCACGCTCCTAGCCTTCAATCTCTCGGAGCGCTTAAGGGTTCCGGCCTTTCTGCTGGCCGAAGAAGCCACCGGCCACTTGCGGGAAAGCATTACGGTGCCTAAGGAAATAGAACAATACGACCGCGACTACAGACCCAAAGAACCTCCCTTCGGCACTCCGGAGCCTGATGGCATTCCCTCCATGCCGTCCTTCGGCATGGGCGAGGCTCTCATGGTGACGGGCTCCACCCACGATGAGTACGGCTTCCGCAAGACCGAGGGCCCGGCCTTTCACAACGCATTGATACGCCGGATCAACCAAAAAGTGCTTAGCCGGCTGGATGAGATCAGCCGCTATGAATCCTATTATATAGATGACGCCGAGGTGGTGGTGGTGGCCTATGGCTTCACCGCCCGCGCAGCCTTGAGAGCCGTGCGCCAGGCCCGGGAGGCGGGGCGTAAGGTTGGGCTCCTTCGCCTCATCACCATTTGGCCATTCAATGACGGCTTGATCGGAGATCTGGCCAAGCCCGGCGTCAAGTTCCTGGTGCCGGAGATGAACCAGGGCCAAGTCTATTCCCTGGTGCGCGCGGCGGCCGGCGGCTCTTTGGTGCGTAGCCTGAGCCAGGTCAACGGCGCCACCATATCTCCCAAAAGCATCTTAAATGCCCTGGAGGAAGTGTGATGGCGAGGGCTCTTAGCCAATTCATGCGGGATGAGGTCGCCACCACTCCCTTCTGCCCCGGCTGCGGCCACGGCATTTTGATGGGCGCGGTGCTGCGCTCCATCGAGGGCTTGGGTCTGGACATGGAACAGATGCTTTTCGTATCCGGCATCGGCTGCGCCGCCTGGATACCCAGCCCGAATTTCAAGGCCGACACCCTGCATACCTTGCACGGGCGCGCCGTGGCTTTTGCCACCGGCGCCAAAATGGCAAATCCCAAACTCAAAGTGGTGGTCATCTCCGGCGATGGAGACTTGGCTTCCATTGGCGGCAATCATCTGATTCATGCCGCCCGTCGTGCCATAGAAATCACCGTGATATGCGCCAACAACATGATCTATGGCATGACGGGCGGCCAAGTCGCCCCCACCACGCCCCAGGGCAAGCCCACCGCCACCACGCTTAAGGGCAACCCCTACGCACCATTCGACCTGTGCCGCCTGGTGAAGGCAGCGGGTGCCGAGTATGTGGCCCGGGGATCGGTGACCCGCCCCTACGATTTGATGGAATATATTAGCCGGGCGCTTACTACCCCATCTTTCTCATTCGTGGAGGTGGTGAGCCCTTGCCACACCCAGTACGGCCGGCGGCAACGCATAGACAGCCCCGCCACCATGTTCAGGCAGGTGGCGCAGCAGTGCAAGGAGCGGCGCGAGCTGGATCTTTCGCAGCCCTTGCCAGACAACACCGTGGTGCTGGGAGAGTTCAATGAGTAAGCGCAGAGAGATTCTGCTGGGCGGCCTCGGCGGCCAGGGCGTGATTACGGCCGCAGTGCTTTTGGGGCAAGCCGCGGTGGCCGACGGCCAGTTCGCGGCTGGCTCCAATTCCTATGGCGCGCAGGCCCGCGGCTCCGCCTGCAAGGCCGAAGTAGTGATGTCGCCCGATGACATCGACTATCCCCACGCCGAGACTCCGGACCTCCTGGTGGCCATGAGCCAGGGCGCTTACGACTCCTATGCCGAGGAAGTCGCCGAGGGCGGCGTTATTCTTTATGACTCCGGCCTGGTGACCCCTCGCGGCTTGCGTAAAGAAGCCGGCTTCAAGGTGACCGCCTTGGTGCTGAAGAACCTGGGCAACAAGCAGGTGGCCAACGTGTTTTGGGTCGGGGTGGCGGCAGGCTACACTGGCTGGTTTACGCAAGAGGCCCTGGCCAAGGTTGTGGAGGAAACCGTTCCGGAGCGCTTCCGGGAACTCAACCTCAAGGCCCTGGAGCAGGGGTTGGCTCTTGGCCGCAGCGGCAGGGAGGGCTAGCCATGGAAGGCCGCACCCATAGACCGGTTTTCGATGAAGCACTCTGCGGTTCCTGCGGAGTGTGCCGGGGGGCTTGTCCGGCCACGGTGGCCTTTGACCTGGCCAGTGAACCCGACACCCTGCGCAGTGCCCTGGCAGATCAGGTTCATGCCAGGAGCGATCTGCCGCCTTGCCGGCAGGCCTGCCCCCTGGGCCAGGATATCCAGGGCTATCTGGCCTGCCTGGCCAAGGGGGATCAGGTGGGGGCCTTGGAAGTGATCCTGAAGGACAACCCCCTGCCATCGGTGCTGGGTCATGTTTGTCACCATCCATGCCAGCAGGCCTGTCTCAAGCCAGCGGTGGGTCAGCAGCCCTTGGTGCGCGAGCTGAAACGCTTCGCCGCCATGGCGCCGCGCCCTAAAGCCGAAAAGCCCGCAACCCCGGCCAAGGTAAAAGTGGCGATAATCGGCTCCGGTCCCGCTGGCCTTGCCGCAGCTTGGCGCCTGGCCAAGTCCGGCATCCAGCCTGTCATCTTTGAAGCCGAGGCAGTGGCCGGAGGCATGTTGGCCTGGGCCATCCCGGAGTTCCGTCTCCCCCGAAAAGCGCTGCTCACAGATCTGGAGTACGTGCAGGCCCATGGCGTGGAGATCCGCCTCAATTCGCCGGTGGACTTCGCCGGACTGGACAAATTGCGCGCGGAATATGGCGCGGTCATCTTGGCTTGCGGGGCTCCCCTGGCCAAACCGGCGGGCCTTCCAGGTAATGACCTTTCCGGCGTGTGGCTGGGACTCGACTTCCTCAAAGCTTGCGCCTTGGAAAAGGCTCCCCAATTGCAAAGCCCGGTGATCGTGGTGGGCGGCGGCAACGTGGCACTGGACGCCGCGCGCACCGCCCTGCGCCTAGACGCTAAGGTGCGTCTGGTTTATCGCCGCGACCGTGATGCCATGCCTGCCTATGCCGAAGAAGTGGAAGCCGCCCGCTTCGAGGGTTTGGACATGATGTTCCTGCGCAAGCCCTTGGCTTTACAATCCGGCCCGGGAGGCGCGGTAAACGGCCTCCGGGTTGGCGCCACCAAATTGGACGGCATCGACCATGACGGCCGGCCCGCTTTCCGCGATCTCCTCGGCAGCGAAGAGGTGTTGGCCGCGGGCAGCGTGATTCTGGCCATCGGCCAGGACTCTCAAGCCTTGGATTGGGCCCAAGCCTTGGGCCTGGAAGCCATCAGCCCCGCTGAAAATGGACGTCTTGCAAAGGGCTTGTACGCGGCCGGAGATTTGGTCACCGGACCGGCCACCGTGGTAGATGCCATGGCCGCCGGGCTTTCCTGCGCTAGAGCTATTGTTGAGGAGCTCGATTCATGAGACAAAGACCTGTATGCCCTCTTCCCACGGACGAGCCTCTGGGCCGGCCGCTGCAGGGCCACCCGTTAGCTCCCTTGTCCTTGGAAGAAGCCATGATCGAGGCGGCCCGTTGCCTATCGGCTCATGCTTGCCAAGGATGCGAACTCTGCCAGCTTTTGTGTCCTGATCTGGCCATAACCAAACATCCGGAAACCGGAAAGCCGGTGATCGACCTGGCCTATTGCTAGGGTTGCGGCCTTTGCGCAGAGGTTTGCCCCTCCGCGGCGATAACTAAGCGTGACGATGGCGTC
>CAZDRW010000005.1:0-21732 GCA_964507555.1 uncultured Desulfarculaceae bacterium | reverse complement strand
CATAAGCTTGTCGATCGCGGGCTGGTAGCGGTTCTCCGCTTTAAGCTCATCAGCCCCGATGAGGGTGGCTTGTTGAGCCGGGCCTGATGCCAGGGCTATGAGGGCATCCTTGTTAAGAGCCGATACATCAGTGATGCGTACGGTGACATCGCCCGTTAACTTGGATTGGCATGCCAAGCGCACGCCGGATTCGCGGTCCTTTTGCGAGAGCTTTTCGCTGATACCGCCCTCTATCTGGCCCTGTTCGATGATGACGCGGCACTTGCCGCAGACTCCTTTGCCTCCGCAGGAGGCGTTTATATGCACACCCGCTTCCAGGGCTACATCCAACAAAGCCGAGCCTATATCGGCTTTTACTTCCAGGCCGTACGGCTCAAAGCGAATAGTCGCTTGCTCGTTGCCTTGGCTGCTCATATGGTTATCCCGTTTCCGCTAGCGCTGTATGTGTGAAGGGCCTCAACCATGTCAGTATTAAGGGCGCATGGGTGGGTTGATATCCTTGCTCCGATCTCAAAAAAATAATAGCTCCATGGGTTATTAAGATC
Organism: uncultured Desulfarculaceae bacterium; assembly: GCA_964507555.1. Taxonomy (GTDB): domain Bacteria; phylum Desulfobacterota; class Desulfarculia; order Desulfarculales; family Desulfarculaceae; genus Desulfocarbo. The sequence continues at coordinate 21,187 of CAZDRW010000005.1, read as the reverse complement.
AACGGCGGATCGCAATCTGGGCAGGCGGAGAATGCAGGCCCAAGCCAAGCCAAGCCTCTGCAGTTTCGTGCACCGCTTCGCTAAGGCTGGGATGCGCGTGAATGGTGCGGGAGATGTCACCGGCTGTGGCTCCCAGTTGCATGGCCAAAGCGCATTCATGTATCAAATCCGCCGCGTGAGCACCGATGATGTGCGCGCCTAACAAACGCGAGGTCTGCTGGGCGCAAACTAGTTTGCATTGTCCGGCTAGCTCGCCCATGGCCTGGCTTTTGCCCAGGGCGCGGAAGTTGAAAACCGCGGTGGTCGCCTCCAAGCCTGCCTGTGCGGCTTGTTCCGGGCTTAAGCCAACCCAGGCCACTTCGGGGCTGGTGAATGCCGCTGCGGGCACGACATCGTACGGCACGGCTTCGTGGCCACCCATGGCGTTTGCCGCCGCGGCCACGCCCTCTGCCCCTGCCAAATGGGCCAGCATGGGTCTACTCTGGCCCAGCATGTCACCGACCGCGTAGATACCAGCGGTTGTAGTACATAGATGGTTATCCACCTTGACTGCCCCGTGCTGATCGCGCTCCACGCCAACTTGGGCCAGCCCAAGTCCTGTAGTATTAAGGCCTCGTCCCACCGCCACCAACACCTTGTCAACCGTAAGCGCCTGCGGTTTGGGCGGGCGCTTGCCATGGTCTATGAGGGGCGAAGGTCCAAGTTCCAGTTCCACGCCTTGGCCGCTTGCCTGCCAGCCGGTAACCACCATTCCTGGGTTGGTCTTGATTTTTCGCTTTTTAAACTCGCGTTGCAAAATGCGCGAACAATCAAGATCCAGAGAGGGTAGAGGGAGGAGCCGGCCCAAGGCCTCGACAATGGTTACTTGGCTGCCCAGGGCGCTCATGATATTGGCGAACTCGCAACCCACCACCCCGCCACCAATAACCGCGAGTCTAACGGGTATTTCCGGCAAAGAAAACATGTCGTCGGAGTTTAAAATGTATTGGCCGTCTCTGGAAAGGCCCGGAAGATCGGCTGGGCGGGAGCCGGCGGCCAAGATCAAGCGATCGTAATCCAGGGTAAGATCGCCGCCGTCATTTAATGCCACCTCGACTTGATTGGGGCCCGCCAGCCGGCCCCTACCCCGTACCAACTCTATTTTGTACGAGGCAAATAGCTTCTCCAGACCTTCGGCCTGCAGTTGCACCACATTGTCTTTGCGGGCAAGCATGGCGCGCCAGTCGGGTCGGAATTGTCCCTCGAAGCGGATGCCAAGCTCGTTTAATTTCAGAGCTGCATCCAGGGCTCCGGCCGAGGCCAAGAGAGTCTTGGTGGGAATGCAGCCCCAATTAAGACAAGTTCCACCCACCTTTTTTTCTTCCAGCAGAAAAGTACTGGCTCCCAACTGGGCGGCCCGCAAAGCGGCCTGATAGCCTCCAGGACCGGAGCCGATAACCACTATACGTGTTGCCAAGGAAAACCGCTCCTAGTCCAACCTTACGATTTTGACTCGTTTGCCCACCCAAGTGGGCGGCAGATATATGCGCCCGGAATTGCCGCTTTGACGAACTTGTTTGGTGAGAAGCTCGATGCCGTGTACTTCGAACTTCACCGAGCCAACCATAGCTTCGGCTTCATTTTTTGGGTCTCTGTCTTCAGCCACCGTACCTACGCATCGTTAGGTGATCTCGCCTTTTTGACCCGGCCACAATGAATGACAGGGCACAATGATATCTATTTCGCCTGCTTCCTTCATTTGCTTGACACGATTGGCCGACTCCCATCCTGCAATGGCATCGGTGTGCACCCCAGGGCAAACCGCCGGGCCCGCATTGGGGAAGTTTAAATCGTTGCAGCAAAAGCCGGTGATCAAAACCCGGCCGCTCCGGGGGGTGTCCACGATCACCGACTGGCCGCCCGGCGTGTGTCCCGGAGTGACTATGACGCTGAGACCGGGAGCTATCTCGGCATCTCCGTTTAGGGCTTGGACATCGCAATCATCCAAATACATTGAATCATAGCGGTGGTCCAAGGGGTGGGGCTTTTGCATAAAATCAAGCTCGGCCTGCTGGGCGTAAACCTTGGCCTTGGCGCATAGTGCGTCGTTTTCGCAGTGGTCGTTATGCAGATGAGTGTGAACGATGATATCAATATCGTCAGGCTTCAGGCCCAGGCGCTCCAGACCGTCCTCGAAGTATTCACACTTCAAGCCGAGTTCCTCTTCCACACCGTCTGGGACTATGAAATCTTCCAGTCCGGTGTCGATGAGGATTTTGGGGGCATCTGGGGACGAGCCCTTTAAGTAGAACACATAGATGGGAATATGAATGCTTTTGCCATAATGACGCTGATAGGTCATTATGCCCTGGTCGGTGGCGTTCAAGCCTGTGATTATGGGATGAATGGTGTAGGTGCTCACTGATGTATTCATCCTTTCCGCGGGACCTTGGTTTTGTTCTGCTTATGGTGTCCGGTCAACTATCCTCGTCCCGGTGCAGTATCGGGTCTCCCCATTGCTTAACCGCCGCGATGCCGCCGCTCAGATTAAAGGTGTTTTTAATGCCGGCTGCGTCCAGCATAACTTGGGCCTCATAAGAACGCACCCCGGAGTTGCATATCAAAACCACGTCCTTGTCACGGGGAACCTCTTTGAGACGCTGGGTAAGGGTCTCCTGGGGCAGATGCACCCAGTAGGGAGTCAAGCTCTCAAGATAAGGCGCTGCATTGTCAATGGCCCGCATGTCCAGAAAACAGGTCTTGCCGTCTTTTAAGGTCAGGCGGCGGGAAAACTCCTCTGGCGGCATGGGCCTGAGCTTGCCCTCGATCAGGTTTTCCGCGGTATTGGCTGCCGCGTTCAGGATGTCCACCGCCGCCCCCAAGGGAGGAGAGTAGGCCAATTCCAGGTTGGAAACCTGCTCCAACTTGGCGCCAAAAGTCAGCATGCCGGCTACGGCATTGATGCGCCCCACCACTGCGTCGCCATTTTCACCCAGGGCGGTGCAACCCAGCACCTTGCGGGTTTTCCGCTCCACCGTGAGCTTCAAGTACATCAGTTTCATGTCAGGATGAAAATGCGCCCGGTCGGCCTGCACCACCAAAGGCGAAACCGCGTCAATGCCCAGTCGGCCGCATTGGGCCTCGTCCAAGCCGGTCCGGGCCACGGAGAGGCCGAACAGCTTTATGCAGAAGGTGCCCAACACGCCGGGGAACGCGGCGTGGGCTCCGCAGATATTGCTGCCAATAACCCGGCCTTGTCGGTTGGCCAGAGAGCCCGAAGGTATATAAAGGTCCTCGCCGGAAAGCAGATGGCGCACGGAGACGCAGTCTCCGCCGGAAAAGATCGCGGGGTCTGCGGTGCGCATGGTTTCGTCTACCCGGATGCCGCCATTGGCCGCCAATTCCAGGCCGCAGTCCTTGGCTAGTTCGGCATTGGGCTTCACGCCGGTGGCCATTATGACCAGGTCCACCTCATACTCGGCGCCGTCGGCCTTGACCGCCCGCACGTGACCGTCATCATCGGCCAAGATTCCTTCCACCTGGCAGCCCAGATGCAAAGCAATGCCTTCTTGAGCCCGGAGGTGGTTGGCCAGCATATGGGCTATTTCCGGGTCCAAGGCACCGGGCAAGACTTGAGGCGCCATTTCGAAGATGTGCACCTCCACGCCCCAAAGATCGGCCATGGCCTCGGCCATCTCCAGACCGGTGGCGCCAGCGCCTATAACCGCCGCGCTGCCGACTTGTCCCTGGGAAACCAGGGTTTTGATTTTTTCGGCGTGATGCAGGTTGGCCACGGGCATTACGCCGTCCAAATCCGCGCCGGGAATCGGAGGGAGGAAAGGCTTGCTTCCTGTGGCTAGGACCAGGAAATCGTACTCAAGATCGTATTCTCTATCCGCTTTGATGTCCCTTACTCGAACCGTCTTGTCTTCTCTGTTTATTGTAAGAACATCATGTCCGGTGCGTAGATGGATTCCCTTGGCACCGTGGAAAAATTCAATATCGCGCACCATGTGAAAGCTGGTGGACATGAGCGCCTTCAATTCACTCACGTCACCGGAAACATAAAAAGGTATGCCGCATCCTCCATAGGAGATCAGTTCATCACGATCCAGCATTATCACTTCTGCTTGGGGCATCAGGCGCTTGATGCGGCAGCCGGTCTTGGGGCCGGTGGCCACACTGCCGATGATCACAACCTTGAGACTCAACTCAACTTCCTCACTAGGTTTTTTACGCGTGCAATTGATGGAATAGATGCCAAAGGATCCATGCAAACCATACTATTGTTGCCGCCTGGAGGCAAGCGGAGGCTGGGGCCCGGAGGGCTGGTTGCCTAGCGTGGTTTGCCCAAGCGGCAGGCAAGCGCCTCGGCCATGTGCAGGACTTTAACCCGTGAGCCGCGCTGATCCAGCCCGCCGCGTAGTTGAAGCACGCAGCCAGGGCAATCGGTCACCAGCAATTCTGCGCCCGACTTTTCCACCTCCGAGAGCTTGCGCTCCAATATCCGTGCCGAAACTTCAGGAAATTCAGTGGAGTAGGAGCCGCCGAAGCCGCAGCACACCTCTTCATTATTGGTGGGGATATAGTCAAAGCCGGATTCTTGGAGGAGGCGTCTGGGAGCTTTATGCACGCCCAGCCCACGGCAGAGGTGGCAAGGCGCGTGATAAGCTGTCTTGGGTCCCTTGGCGCTGGGTGGTTGTATCTTAAGCACTTGGCTGAGAAAGGTGCTTAGGTCCATGATTTTGGCAGATAAAAGCTCGGCCAGCGCACTCCAGTTTTTTTCGCGGGCTAAAAGCTTGGGATAGCTTTCCTTGATGTGCGAAGCGCAGGAGGCGCACAGGGTCAGCACATAATCGAAGGCCGCCGGATCCAGCGCCCTGATATTTTGCCGGGCCACGATGCGGGCGGTGGCTTCTTCGCCCATCATGGATGCGGGCAATCCGCAGCAGGTCTGCTCCTTGGCAAAGGCCAGGTCTATCGGCCGGTCCTTTATGAGCTCCAACAATGCTTCGCCTTGTTCTGGATAAACAAAGTCCACCAGGCAGCCGGCGAAAAACGCCACCTTGAGGGCCTGCTTTCTTTTGGGCCGGTCTTTTTGCAACGCCCGCCAACGGTCGCGTAGCGGCTTTTTCGCCACCACCGGCAGGCTGCGGAAGCCGTGGGCTTGATCTAAAAACCTGGGCAGGTGGCGGATGACCGGCTGCCTGCCTGCCAGCGGTTTCTGGGCCAGATAGGCCCGACGGATGATTTGGTGGAAAAGTTTGCGGTTGGGCAGAACTTTGGCCAGCAGCAGGTTTTTCACCGGCCGGGTATCTTCTTCGTCCAAGATGCGCGCATGGACCTTTTTGATGAGCCGTGGCAGATCGATCTGGGCAGGGCAGATAGAGCGGCAGGCCTGGCAATTGAGGCAGTTGCGCACTATCGCCCTGGCGTTGCGGCGGCCGTGATAGAAATAGGTGAGGATCAGGCCTATGGCGCCGATATAAACATGCCCGTAGTGATGCCCTCCCACCAAAGAGTAGATGGGGCAAAGATTGGCGCAGGCTCCGCAACGGATGCAGCGTAGCGCTTCTTGGAAATCGGGGTCCCGCGCAATGGCCAGCCGGCCGTTGTCCAGGAAGATGATATGCATTTCTTTTTGGCGGCTATCGGCTGCCGCGCATTCGTTGGCTCCGGTGATCCAGGTCACATAAGAGCTGTTGGCTTGCCCGGTTGCGTTTTTAGGCAGCACCTTGAGGATGTCCAGCGCTGCGTTCAAGTCCGGCACCAGCTTGTCCAAGCCGACCAGGGCTACGTGAACGCGAGGCAGGGTGGTGGCCAAGCGGGCGTTGCCTTCATTGGTCACCAGGCCTATGGTGCCGGTTTTCGCGATGGCGAAGTTTGCTCCCGAAACGCCCATGTCGGCGTCCAGGAAGGCCCGTCGCAGTTCGCCGCGGGCAAAGTGCACCATGGCTGTTATGTCGTCCGGGTCCATGGCGCGGCCGCTGACCCGGCTGAAGAGATCGGCCACTTGGGCGCGGGAAAGGTGGATGGCCGGCAGCACCATGTGCGACGGACCCTCGTGGCGAAGCTGGATTATCCACTCTCCCAGATCGGTTTCCACCACCTGTAAGTCCGCTGCTTCCAGATGATCATTAAGGTGGGTTTCCTCGGCGGTCATTGACTTGGATTTGACTATGCGCCGGGCGCCTGCCTTATAGGCGATGCGGCTGATGAGAGCGTTGGCCTCCCCTGCGGTGGCGGCCAAATGCACTTTGGTGCCGGCTTTTTCGGCCTCGGCCTTGAACTGATCGTAAAGCTTCATCAAACGCGGCAGGCTGGCGTCCTTATTGCTGGCCACGGTTTTGGCCAAAGCGGCGAAATCATATTCCAGGAAAGCGTTTCTACGGCTTTCTTGGTAAGCCTGGGAGAATTTGGCCAGAGTTTGGCCCAAGAATTGGTTGTTTAGTACCGCCTTAAGTTGGCGGCGGTATTCTTTGGGATCCGAAGGCGTGATGCTCATAGCGCGCCCTCCGGCAAAATAAGTATGTGCAACTCAGCCGGGCCGTGCACGCCGATGGTGAGCACCCGCTCGATATCGGCCGTGCGGCTGGGACCGGTTATGAACGCCAAATAGCCGGGTCCCGCTGCCATCAGGTCTTCTAGCTCACCAGCGATGGCATCCAAGCTAGGCACGATTCTATCGCGGGGTAAAAGAGCAACATGCACCAGCGGCAGCATGCTGGCCAGGCGTGTTTGCTCGGAGCGGGAATCGATGATGATGGTGCCGGTTTCCGCCACGCCCCATTGGGCTGGAGTCACGCCGGTGTGGATGCGATCAGCGGCTCCCCGCAGGTCGCCAGTCAAGAGTTCCAGGCCGGCCTTTTCGCAGAGCGCGGCCAGTTCGGCGCGGGAGGCTGCCGGCAGGCCCGGCGCCGCCAAGGCGCGGCCGCCTTGCTTCTTGGTGATTTCCACGAACAGAGACAACGCTTGAGCGAGACTATCGACCTCGCGCACCTGGGCTAATACGGCTTGGGTCCGTTCATGGAAAATCTTAAAATCGGAAGATGGAGACACAGACACCAACCCTCCTTGATCCCTTATAGCAATCTAGCAGACTCGCGCCTAACTTGGTATCTCTAGGCAAACAAAGCAAGACTGAGCGAAAGGCTGATGAAGGAGAGTAGGGTGGAAAGCACGATGCTTGCCCCGGACAAGTCCGCGTCTGAATTCATCTGGGTCGAAAGAATGTAGGCGCTAGTGGCGGTGGGCAGGGTAAAGAAGACCATGGCCACCGAAAGCGACAGGGGATCCACCCCCCAAAGCCTGAGCAGCCCATAACCCAAGAGCGGCATGAAAACCATCTTCAGTACACAAGATACGAAGCTGAGTTGCAGGCGCCCACGCAATTTATCCAAAGCCAAGCTGGCGCCGATCGATAGCAGCGCCATGGGCAAGGTGATGGACGATAGCAACGCCAGGGTGTTATTGACGAACACCGGCAGGGGAGGGGCCAAGCGCGCATAGGCGATGCCGGCCAGGCAGGCCAAGATCAACGGATTAACCGCTAGACCTCTCAGCAGCATCTTGACCTTTTCACCCAGCGAGTATTCGGCCTGGGAAAACCAAACCAAGGTAGAAACCACCAGCAAATTTATAAAGGGTATGGTCAGGCTAATTATGATACCGAAACGGGCCACGCCATCTTCGCCAAAGGCGCCCAGCACCACTGCCATGCCGATATAGGTATTGAACCGGAAACTGACCTGGCTGAAACTGCCGGCTTGGAATGGCTGCACCCGGGCCAGACGGATATAGGCCAAGCTTGCCAGCCAAGCCAAAAACACGGTTAGCAATACCGCCAAAATCAAGCCGCCTGGCATCTCCAGGTTGGGACCGGCCGCGCCGATTTTCCAGAAAAGCATGGCGGGGAAGAAAATGAAATAGACCAGCTTGTCAGATATTTTGAAAAAAGCCTCACCCGCCAGGTTTGAGCGCATGAGGATTTTGCCCAGGGCCAGGAGGAGGAATACAGGTAAAACGTTATTCAGAACGTGCGACATATCCGCCTAGAGTCTCCAATTAGGTGACGTAAACAGCCTATACCCGCCACCAATGAGGGGCAAGCATTGCCATATAATAGCCTGGCCGGTGGTGGGGAGCGGCCAGGGAAAACTGCGGCGACTATTTTAGTCCTATCTCCGCAAACCAGGCCTCTATCTCGGGCTTCATCACATTGGGAGCGGTGAAACCGCCGTAGTGGGCCATGGGGCTGTCGAAGGAAATCAACCGTGCGCCTTGGATCGCTTCAGCGGTTTTTTGGGCTTGTATGAGTCGCAGCCACTGGTCATTGGCCACGTGGATTATTAGGGCAGGGGTTTGAATCCGGATCAAGTCAGCGGTGATATCGAATCCATCGCCGGCTTGGTTGCGATAGAGCAAATCGGTTACATCATAATCTTGGGCTGGAGCTTCAAGGCCTGCGTTCTGTTTGCCTTGGGGCTCCCAGTAAAAAACCTCGGGTTCCACCGCCTCCCAACCCTGCCTGATCCGCATGTCATAGCTAAAGCTGCTTTGGGCTAATACCGACCAGCCGAACATAAGGCCCCGATTGGGATGGGATTCCTTGGGCAGATGATAATAGTCGCCCCGCGTGCTCTGCCAAACCGGATCGCTTTGCATGGCTGCGGTCATGAGCTGAAAGAGCCAACGCGCCACAGCATCGTTTTTGATTGTGCTGGCTCCTGAAATGGGCATGATAGCTTCAACCATTTCCGGATGCAGGAGCGCCCAGACATAGCTCTGCATGGCGCCCATGGAAAAGCCGGTGGCCAACTTGATGGTGGCCACGTTTAGGTGGTCCTTGAGAAGCCGGTAGTTGGCTTGCGCGTAGTCAAAATAGTTGTAGCGTGGGAACTTGAGGCCCAGGCCATCGCTGGGTTTGCTGGCGCCCCAAAGCCCCAGGGCATCCAGGTACACCACATAGTATTTATCGGTGTCTATCAATAAACCCGGACCCACCACAGCCCCCTGGGCGAAATCATTGCCAGCCTGGCCTTGGTGCCAGAAAAAGTAGCTGTAGCTGGCGTCGCCCGCGTAGTAGGGGCTGATGATCACGGCGTTTACAATTTGGCCGGAGCCGTTCCTTTTGGGGGTGCCCACGGCTATATAGGCGGTTCGCAGCGGTCCTGCGCCCAGCGACTCCAAGGTGACGCCACCCTGGCCTCCTAAGGCATAGTCTCCGGGATGGCCCAGGTTATAGGTGCCTCCGATCTTGAAGCTCGGCACCTCGTAATACTTTTTCAGGTGGTCCAGTTCCGCTACGCCCGAGCGGCGGGTGATCTCGGCGGCCTGAGCGACCAAGGACAGCGCTAACAGCAGAATCGCCGCGCAGGCAATGATCAGGGCGGATCTTATTCGCGCAACACGCACTAGATGTCTCCGACTCACATTATGAAAATATGGCGCGGTGAAAGCCTATTTTTTCAGTTCCGGCAGGTCCTGGTAAAGCTCTAAGGCTTGCGGGTTGGCCAGGGCGTCTTTGTTCTTCACCGGCAGGTTATGGATCACATTGCGCACCGCCAGTTCAACTTTCTTGCCGCTGATGGTGTAAGGTATATCGCTAACCTCCAGAACCTTGGCCGGAACGTGGCGCGGAGTGCAGTTGGTGCGGATGGCGGTCTTGATCTTTTTTATCAAATCGCTATCCAGCGTCACACCGGGATTAAGCCGCACGAAAAGCAAAATGCGGACGTCATTGTCCCAGTCCTGGCCCACCACCAGGGAGTCGGCGATCTCGGGCAGCTTTTCCACCTGGCGGTAGATCTCGGCGGTGCCGATGCGCACGCCGCCCGGGTTGAGGGTGGCGTCGGAGCGGCCGTAGATGATGACGCCGCCTTCGGTGGTCACTTCGCAAAAATCGCCGTGATACCAGATATTGGGATACTCCTCAAAATAGGCACCGCGATACTTTAATCCGTCAGGGTCGTTCCAGAACATGATCGGCATGGAAGGCCAAGGTTTGACGCATACCAGCTCGCCCTTTTGACCGACCACCGACTTGCCGCCCGCGTCCCAGGCCTCGATCGCCATGCCCAAGTTGCGCACTTGAAGCTGGCCGGCATATACCGGGCCGATGGGGTTGCCGCCAGCGAAACAGCCGACCAGGTCCGAACCGCCCGAAATGGAGCTCAGGCATAAGTCTTTTTTAATGTCGCGGTACACATAGCGGAAACTTTCAATGGATAGTGGCGAACCCGTGCTCAGCACTGCCTTGAGGGCCTTAAGGTCATAATCCTGGCCAGGCTTCAGGCCTTCGTTTTCAATGGCAGCCAGGTAGCGGGCACTGGTGCCGAAAATAGTCATGCCTTCGTCCTGGGCGTATTGCCAAAGCACATCTGGATTGGGATTAAAGGGCGAGCCGTCGAAAAGCAGCGCCGTGGCGCCCAGGGCCAGGGAGGAGACCAGCCAGTTCCACATCATCCACCCGCAAGTGGTGAAATAAAAAATCCGGTCTTGGCGCTTAAGATCGGTTTGCAGCCCCAGTTCTTTCAAATGCTGCATGAGAACATTGCCTGCGCCGTGCACCATGCACTTGGGCACCCCGGTGGTGCCAGACGAATAGAGGATGTAGAGCGGATGATCAAAGGGCAGTTGGGCGAAGTTCATTTCCGGGGTAGGGCCTTCACCCAGGGCATCGCTCCAGGAAATGGCGCCAGGTACGCTGGATATATCCGGGTTTTCCTCGGTGAAGGGTATAACGATTACCCGCTCGAGGCTTTTGATCTCGTTCTTGACCTGGGCAATGCGCGCCAGCGAATCGAAGGTTTTGCCGTTGTAGTAGTAGCCGTTGGCGGCGAACAGCACCTTAGGTTGAATCTGTCCGAAGCGGTCCATTACCCCCTGGAAGCCGAAGTCCGGCGAACAGGAGGACCATATGGCGCCCAGGCTGGTGGCGGCCAGCATAGCCGCCACGGTTTCCGGGATGTTGGGCATGAAACCGACCACCCGGTCCCCCGGTTTAACCCCCAAATCACTTAGGGTCTTAGCCACCCTGGCGGTCTGGTCGTACAGCTCGGCATAGGTCAACCGCCTGGTTTGGCCGGGTTCGGAGCGGAAGATCAGGGCCAGATGATCATCGCGAAAGCGAAGCAGGTTCTCGGCAAAATTCAGCTTGGCGCCAACGAACCATTTGGAGCCGGGCATCTTATCCAGGTCCGTGGCCACCTGAGTGTAGCCCTCGGAGTGAATCGGCTGGTAAAACTGCCATAGCGCCTCTTGGAATGAGGGAATATTGGCGATGGACCAATCATATAAGCCGGAGTAGTCCTTGAAGCCGGTGCCGTGCTTTTGATTGACGAATTGGATGAAGCGGGTGAGGTTCGCCTCCTGAATACGCTCGGGCGAGGGCTTCCAGAGCAATTCGGCCATGAAGATCCACCTTTCCGACGCCAGCAGGCGCGTCTCGCTTGACTCGGGGGAGCAAAATGCCTGGAGTCAAAAAGACTCTATATTTTTATCTGGAACCCTGACAACCGGGCAAGGCGATACTGTCTTATAATTCGGTATGCTTATACCGATCGCCAGGCCTAAAGATAATAAAACATCGTGGCAAATAATGCTAGATCGTACTGCATTTATTGGCATTTTCACTAGATGCAAAGAGGTTGGGGTAATCGGTTTGTTTACGCCAAGGTGGCGTTTCGCGTGCTTTTAGCGGCATTGAATGAAGAGCCAAGAATCATTGACCGCACCGCTTAAGTGAGGGTAGTCTGGGACTGTACCCGACAAAGTAATCATGCCGTTGATGCTCTACTGGCTTCAAGATAAATAAGAGGAGGTTTCATGAGCGAGGTTTTGCAAGCCATTAAGAACCGCCGCAGCATCCGCAAATTCACGGAGCAGCCGGTTTCCGAGGAAGTGTTGCAGCAACTTTTGGAGGCCGTGCAGTGGGCTCCTTCCTGGGCCAACACCCAATGCTGGGAACTGGTGGTGGTAAAGGATCCGGCCCAGCGCGAGAAGCTGCAGGCCACCATGGGGCCGGGCAACCCCGCCACCAAGGCAATTGTTAGCGCGCCAGTATTGATCGTATTATGCGGCAAGCTGAAAGCCGCCGGCTACTACAACGGACAAGTCACCACCAAGTTCGGCGATTGGTTCTTGTATGACCTGGGCATCGCCGGCCAGAACCTGCATTTGGCCTGCCAGGGCCTGGGGCTGGGCATGGTTACGGTGGGGCTCTTCAACCAGGATGCGGCTGCCAGGGTATTAGGTCTGCCGGAGGGCTATGAAGTGGTGTCCATGATGCCCATAGGCTATCCCAACCAGGACCCCAAGCCGCCCAAGCGCAAGGAGATCAGCGATTTCACCCATTATGACCGCTGGTAAGCGGCTTCTAGATATTCAGCACTGCACTTGCATCGCCCGCCGCCCCAGCCAGAGGGGGGCGGGCTTTAATAATCGTTACAAGCACAAGGAAAAAGCATGGCTGATATAATTTTTATGATCCATGGCATGTGGGGCCGATCGTTTCTCTGGGATAATTTCAAGGCGTTTTTCGAGGAGCGCGGGTTCGTCTGCACCGCGCCTACCTTAGCGCTGCATGACTGTGCGCCCGCCGATCCACCTCCTGCCGGGCTGGGGGCTACCAGCCTAAAGGACTATGCGGCCGATCTGGAGGCCAAGATCCGCGCCTTGCCCCAGAAGCCCATTATCATGGGGCATTCCATGGGCGGACTATTGGCCCAAATATTGGCCGCCCGCGGTTTGGGCAAGGCTGCGGTGTTCATCACTCCGGCTTCGCCGGCCGGCATCATGGCGCTACGCTGGTCGGTACTAAAGACTTTTAAGAGTTCGTTATTACGCTGGGGCTTTTGGAAAAGGCCCACCATGCCTACCTTCAAGGAGGCGGCCTATTCCATGATGCATCTCTTGACCCCGGAGGAGCAGCGCGAAAATTACGGCCGGTTTGTGCATGAGTCGGGCCGCGCCACCAGCGAGATCGGCATGTGGCCGTTTGATTTCAGGGGGGCATCCCGCGTGGACGAATCAGGGATCAAATGTCCGGTGCTGGTCATAGGAGGAGGCCAAGACCGCATCACTCCTGCCAAGGTGGTGCGCCAGGTAGGGATAAAATACGCAGCCACCGGCACCTACAAGGAGTTCCCTGAGCATGCTCATTGGGTGTTGGGCGAGCCGGGATGGCAAGACGTCGCCGCCTACATTCACAAGTGGCTCACGGGCATGGCCCTGGTTTAGATCTCTTTACGTCCCAGGCGCAGGCTGTTAAGCACCACGGTGACGCTGCTGAACGCCATGGCCCCTGCCGCCATGACCGGATGCAGGTCGCGGATCATCGACGGCACCCAGGTAAAGGTGTGTAAGACGCCGGCCGCCACCGGGATCAGGGCTAGGTTGTAGAAAAAGGCCCAGAAGAGGTTTTCCTTTATGGTGCGCATGGTGGCGCGGCTGAGCTTGATGGCCCGCGCCACGCCCGCCAATTCGCCGCCCACCAAGGTAACGTCCGAGGCTTCCATGGCCACGTCCGCCCCGGTGCCGATGGCGATCCCCACATCGGCCCGGGCCAAGGCCGGGGCGTCGTTGATGCCGTCGCCCACCATACCCACCAGGTGCCCCTGCTCCATGGTTTGCCGCACCACTTCTTCCTTGCGGTCGGGTAAAACCTCGGCCTCCACTTTGTCAATGCCGACTTTGGCTGCGATGGCCCGGGCAGCCTTGGTGTTGTCACCGGTAAGCATCAAGGTCGTGATTCCCATCTGCTTGATTTCAGCGATGGCCTGCAAAGCGCCTTCCTTTTCCTGGTCCGCCACTGCAAAAACGCCGGCAAGCTTACGGTCAATCGCCGTCAGCATCACTGTCTTGCCCTGGCTTGAAAGCTCTTCCACCCGTTGGGCTAAGTCATCTGATAATAGATTCTGCTCCGCGAACCAGGCGGGCTTGCCCACCATTACCTGGCGGCCGTTCACTTGGGCTTGCACGCCATGGCCGCTTAAGGCGCGAAAATCCTCAGGCTCGCTGAGGCGCGCTCCTCGTTCTTGGGCGCCATTCACTAAAGCCCGGGCCAGAGGGTGCTCCGAAGCGCTTTCCGCGCTGGCAGCCAAGCTCAGCGCATCAATGCCCTCGCCATCCGTCTGGCCTATGGGTTCCCAATCGGTCAGAAAGGGTTTGCCTTGAGTGATGGTGCCTGTTTTGTCGAAGATCATGGTGTCCAGGCGCTGGGCGGTCTCCAATGACTCGGAATTTTTGAAAAGGATGCCCAAGGACGCCCCCTTGCCGGTTCCCACCATGATGGCGGTCGGGGTGGCCAAGCCCAGCGCGCAGGGGCAGGCGATCACCAGCACCGCCACCATGCGGATCATGGCCGGCACGAACTCCCCTCCCAGGGCCCACCACAGGCCGAAGGTGACGAGGGCGATGCCGATGATGGCCGGCACGAACACCGCGGCCACCTGGTCGGCCAGACGCTGAATGGGCGCCTTGGAGCCCTGGGCCTGCCGCACCAGGCGGATGATTTGGGCCAGTGCGGTGTCGGCGCCCACCCCGGTTGCCTTGACCTTGAGCCGGCCTTGCTGGTTCAAGGTGGCGCCGAATACTTGGTCGCCCTCGACCTTGTCCACCGGGATGCTCTCTCCGGTGAGCATGCTCTCATCAACCGCGCTGGAGCCGCCCACCTCCTGACCATCTACCGGGATTCTTTCGCCGGGCCGCACCGCCACTACTTGGCCGGGGCGCACCTGGCTGGCGGGCACGTCGCTTTCCTTGCTGTCGTCGCCGATGAGATGGGCAACCTTGGGCGCCAGGTCCATTAGCTTTTTAATGGCGGCCGAAGCCTGGCCCTTGGCTGATGATTCCAAAAGCTTGCCCAGCTTGATGAGGGTTATGATGACCGCGCTGGTTTCGAAATAAACATGCGAGCCCAGGGAAGGCAACAAGAGCAGGGTCAGCGAATAAAAATAGGCCGTGGAGGAGCCCAGTGCCACCAGCACGTCCATGTTGGCCGCGCCGTTTTTGAGGCTTTTCCAGCCGCCGCTGTAAAAACCGCCTCCGGTGTAAAACTGCACAGGGGTGGCCAGGGCGAAAAACAGCCAGTTGACCCAGGCGGCGTGGGACCAGGCACCCACCAGCCCGAAATCCCGCGCCATGGATAGCACGAAGAGCGGTAGGGTAAATACCACGCCAACTGCAAAGGCCCGCAGGTTGGACTTGTATTCAGCCTGGCGGGCCAAGGTTTCGGCGTCAGGAGCGTCGGCATCCTCATCCCCTGCCGGCAGCACCAATTCGTAGCCAGCGTCCTTGACCGCCTGGGCCATGGCCTCCAGGGAGGTCCTGGTGGGGTCATAGTCAATACTGGCGGTTTCAGTGGCGAAATTGACTTGCGCCGCCTCCACACCGGGCACCTTTTTGTTCAAAGTGCGTTCCACTGCGGCCGAGCAGCGGGTGCAGGTCATGCCCAGAACCGGCAGCTCAACGTGCTTGGTCTTCTCCGGCAGCACCAGCTGGTAACCGGCTTCCTTAACAGCCTGGGCCATAGCCTGGGGGTCCGCTTGCTCGGGATCGAAATCCACCCCAACGGTTTCCGCCGCGAAGTTGACTTGGGCTTGGGCCACGCCGGGCACCTTTTTCAGCAAGGTGCGTTCCACCGCTGCAGCGCAGCGCGCGCAGCTCATGCCGACCACAGGCAGGTCTAAATGCTCAGTTGCCACGAATGCTCTTCCAAGATACAGGCGCCCGCTTTTTGCAAAGGAGCGCCATATTATTAATGTTTGCTCTGAAACCAGCCGGCATCAAGATCACGCTAACCCTGGGGGGGGTAGCCGGCGTCTTTCAACGTGGCCTCTATCTGCTCCCACTTGGCTGGTTCGGCCCACTTGAAGGTCACCCGCTTGGTATTTACGTCGCCTTCCACGCTGGTTACGCCAGCCACCTCGCCGGCCTCGCGCTTGATGTTGGCCAGGCAATGGCCGCAGGACATGTCAGGGATGCTAACGGTTTTTTCGGACATTGGTTTCTCCTAAGCAAGACAGTTCACTTTTGGTAATCTAATAAAATGATAATGCCTCTTTGCCGGATCTGCCACGCTAGGTCCATATAGATCTCGTTTGCCAGCTATTGAAGGTAGTTGCGCGATTGGCGCTATAATAAATATAGTCTGTGTTCTTTGTTTGAATTAAGCCGACTCGAACAAAAGGGGGGAATATGTCCAGGTTGGTTCAGCCGGGTAGTTCCATGGTGGTGCAAGACGATGTGTTGATGCATCTTCAATCCTTTGCCGCGCCGGGCAAAGGCCGCGATTTAGGCGCTGAACTAAAAAAGGCGGTTCAAAAGGGGGAAAAGGGAGACAACTACACCACCAGGGTGGCGAAATATGTCCCCACTGAAATTCTGGCGGCATATATAACCTTGTTGGGGGTTGTCGATAGCATGGTTGGGAGCAGCGAGCTGAAGTTTTGGCTATACCTTGCTGCTTTGGCGATTGGGGTGGTGTTTACGCCAATATATTTT
Source organism: uncultured Desulfarculaceae bacterium (assembly GCA_964507555.1). GTDB lineage: Bacteria > Desulfobacterota > Desulfarculia > Desulfarculales > Desulfarculaceae > Desulfocarbo. The sequence continues at coordinate 4,705 of CAZDRW010000005.1, read as the reverse complement.
TACATGGCGGCTGAGAAAAATGATCCCAGAGCCGTGCAAATGATCGTGTCAACCTTGGCCTTTTTGGTGTGGGCCTACTCGCTTGAAGGTTTTTTCAAGGCGATCGGCATTCACCATCCCGCGGTGGCGTCTTTTGCGCTGATTCTCTTTACGCTTATCAGCGGGGCGATAAAGCCCAACCCAGCAAAAGCGTAAAAAACTAAGCCCCCGGGGGCCGGCTCCCGGGGGCATTCGCTTTAGCTCAACTTCAGCTTAAATCCGGCCCAACTAGATCCCTCACTCCTCTTTCCAAACCGGTTTGCGCTTTTCGAGGAAAGCCTTGAGACCTTCCTCGGCATCATGCGTTTTCATGAGTTCGTTAAGATATACTTTTTCGATGACCGACAGGCCTTGGTCGGTGTCGTCCATCAGACCGCCCACAAAGGCCTTCTTGGTAAGTTTCAGGACCAAGCCCGACAGGCCCAAAAGCTTGCCGACCAGCTTGTCGGTGGCCGCTTTCAGCTCGTCGGGCGGCACAACTTGATTTACCAGGCCCAGGTCCTTGGCCTCGGCGGCACCGATGACGTCGCCGGTGACGATAAGCTCCAAGGCTTTCTTGTAGCCGATCTGGCGGGGGAAGGTCAAGGCGGCGATGGGCGGGAATACGCCCACCAAGATTTCGGGCTGGCCCAGTTTGGCCTTTTCCGAAGCCACCACCAAGTCACAGAAAGCTGCCACTTCGCAACCGCCGCCCAAAGCCGCGCCCTGCACCGAAGCCACGCTGACCACGCCCAGCGCGTCCATGCGGCGGAAGATGCCGTGGAACACCTCGATCATTTCATTAACCTGGTCGCCCAGGTGTTCTCCCACATCCACGCCGGCGCTGAAGGCCTTGCCCTCGGCCTCTATCAAAAGGACTTTCAATGGCTGGCCAGCCAGGCTGTCCAACGCCTGGTTCATTTCCTTCATCATGGCGATGTTCAGGACGTTCAAGGGCTCGCGGCATAGGGTCAAAGTGGCGAGGCCGTTTTCAACCTTAAGTTTAATATGCTCATAAGCCATGGCTGGACTCCTTAATGCGTTTTGGGCAGGCTGAAGGAAAATCAAAACTGATTCAGGTCTTCCTCCGAGCCTTTTACTTAGCTTCGCTATTACTACTTAGGCTTACCCATGACCTTTTCAAAGTTCTCCATGGAAGCCTCGGCGCCCTGGGCGATGAGCTGGCGGAACTTGATGAAGTCAATGGTGTCGGTGCCGGTGATCTTCTTGGTGTTAAAGGCTCCGAAGCCCAGGTAGGCCTCGTAGTTCATGTTGGCCATCAGCCAATGGCGGTTGGGCAGCTTGGACTGATCCCAGAAGAATTTCTTTTTGGCGCGGATGCCGTCGATGGACTTCATCACGCAACCGGGGAAGAGGTTGGCAAATGTCCAAACGGACTTGGCTACTTCCTTGTCCAGAAGCGCCGCATCCTTGGGCAGTTCCTTCAACATGGCCTTGGCCTCGCCCAGCTTGGCCTTGTCCTTGACATATTCGCCATATACGATTTCGCCGTCGTCCACATAGCGGTCAGTGATGATCATGGGGTTACGCACCCACTTGTCGCCGTCCTTCAAAACCGGCACCACTTTGGTGACCAGATTCTTGGCCCTCATTTTATAGGCAGACCACATTTCGCAGGACACGCAGTTCCACATGGCGTCTTCCATGTTGAGCATCCAGGGCAGGAAGTCGGTGGAGCCGCCGTCAGGGGCCGAACCGTGGCGGGCGCCGGCCTGACCGAAGATGGCCAAGTCCGAGGTCATGGCCAAGTCGCAGGCCATGCCGATTTCCTGGCCACCGGCCACGCGCATGCCGTTCACCCGGCAGATGGTGGGCTTCTTGCACATGAGGATCGAATCCACCATCTCATTAAACAGGTCCATGTATTCGCCGTACTCATTGGGCCGGCGGGAATAGTATTCGGAATATTCCTTGGTGTTGCCGCCGGTGCAGAAAGCGTCGAAGCCGGTTCCGGTGAACACAGCGGCCACCACCGAACGGTCGCCCGAGGCGGCCCGGAAACCGGCTATCACGCCCTTGACCATGGTGGTGGTGTAGGAATTGTACTGGCGGGGATTGTTCAAACGTATTTCGGCCACGTACAGGTCCGGCACTTCCTCACCGGTGAAAGGGTTGGTGAGGGGCTTTTTGGTGTAGACCACGCAGGGGGCGTCCGCATCAGTACCCCAATAGCGGCCCTGCACCATATCGGCTTCAAATAAAAGATGGTCTTTTAATTCATGCTCGCGGGGCATCCATTCCAGTGCCATGCTGATTCCCTCCCTTATGCTTTAATCAGGCAGCCGAGCGCTAATGAAGGCCCGGTGTGGAGATATCTCTTCTTAAAAATCGGGCACCAACACTTGGCGTCTATCGAACAGGCCGGCGTGTTGTTGCTCGAAAACGGTTTCAATTTGGCTCATGGGTTTGGTTTCCAGGAAAGGTTGGATTTTCACCCGCCCGTCCTGCACCATGGCCAGCACGTTTTTGTAGTATTTAGGCAGGCAGCCCCAGGTGCCGATCATCTCGGCGTCAAATGCCATGAGCTTGGAGATCATGAAGGTGTTTGGTTTGGGGTTGAAGCCCACCACGATGAGTTTGCCCAAGAACGAAAGCAGGCCCAGGGCGATATCCTGGCCCGGGGTTACGCCCGTGCACTCGAATATTTTCCAGCCGAAGTTGGCGGGAACGCCGGCCTCTTTGCTGATGGCCTTAAGCTCGCCCTTGATTGCCTTGATGTCCTTGTCCCTGGAGTTGATGATGTAGTCAGCGCCGTACTCCAAGGTGCGTTCCAGTTTGGGCTGCACCACGTCGATGCCCACCACCACCTTGGCGCCCAAGGCCTTGGTGATCTGGGTCATGTAGATGCCCACGCCGCCGGCCGCGCCGGTGATGATCACCTGGTCGCCCTCTTTGATGCCTCCCCGCATGGCGGCCTGGTAGGGCGTTGTGCAGGCGTCGGCCACCACTGCGTAGTTGTCCAGGGGCAGCTTCAGTTCGTCGATCACGCAGAGGTCGCCGGCCGGCACCGGGATGTAGTCGGTAAAGCCACCGTACATGCCCAGCGAGTTGCCGGGCATCTTTTGGTTCAGGCAGCGGTTGCCCCGGCCTTGGGCGCAGATGGGGCAGTTGTTGCAGGGCATGACCGCGGGCACGATCACGTTCTTGCCCACCAGGTTGTCAGGCCCGGCCACCACCGTGCCGGAAATCTCGTGACCCAAGGTGACGGGGGGCTGATTGACCATGGGCACGCCATCGTAAAAATAGCCCAGGTCGGTGTGGCACACGCCGCAGCCAGCCACTTTCACCAGGGCGTCGTCAGGGCCGAGCTCGGGCATCGGGATGCTGGTGCGCACCAGTTTGCCGGGCTTGCCGCCCTTGCCCTGCTCGGTCATCTGCCAAGTTTCGATCCTATCAGGTATATCTCCCACGGCTACCTCCTATAAAAGACAGTGCCTAAAAAGGCGCTTGGATCAAATCATGCCATAGCCACCGTCCAGGCAAATCAGCTGGCCGGTGATATAAGCGGCTTCGTCCGAAGCTAGGAACACGAACAACGGTGTAACGTCATCGGCTTCGGCGAACCTCTTAAGCAAAATACGATTCATGTAGATTTCTTTGAGCTTCTCATCACTACGGATCTTCTCGGTCATGTCGGTGGCCACGATGCCCAAGGAGATCACGTTGGCGCAGGTGGAGAATTTGGACATCTCGCGGGCGATGCTCTTGGTCAGGCTGATCACGCCGCCCTTGGCCGCCGAGTAGTTGACCTGGCCCACGGTGCCCACCACTCCGGCCACGCTGGTCACGTTGATGACCCTGCCGGCCGGGCTCTTGGACAGATAAGGATGAGCGGCCTTGGTCATGAGCCACACCGCTTTAAGGTGGATATCCAGCACTGCGTTCCACTGGCCCTCATCCATTTTATGCAACATGCCCGGGCGGGTGAAGCCGGCGTTATTTACCACGATATCCAGGCCGCCAAATTCGTTGACAGCCGTGTCCACCAAAGCTTGGCAGCCTTCGGCTTTGGCCACGTCAGCCTTAACCGCCACCGCTTTCTGGCCCATGTCCTGTATTTGCTTGACCACCTCCATGGCTGGGCCTTCGGAGGATGAATAGTTGACCACAACATCGGCGCCCTCGCGGCCATAGGCCAGGGCCACAGCAGCTCCCACCCCCCTAGAAGAGCCTGTAACTATCGCCTTTTTACCTTTGAGCCGCATGTAACTATCCCTCCTTGCGATCTTTTTTGCGTTTTCCCTAGCTGCGGCCCGCCTCGGCCGGCTGGATGCGGCAGGGGCAATTCGCCCTTTTATGTAACTTTAATATAGCTACGTTGTAACTATTTCTCAGACTGTGCAGGTATTGTCAATAAAAATCAGTATCCCCGCAATCAACTAGGATTTATAAGACGAGAATCGCTGCTTTTGACAGAAACGCCAGCTTGGGCTAGGTTGGCCCCAAAAGGAGGCTTTGGGCCATGCAGAATCAAACAATTATCATAAGTGATCGGGGCGCGGTAAGAGTCCTAACCCTTAACAGGCCTGAGCGGTTGAACGCTCTTAACGAGGACATGAAGGACGAGTTGATCTCGGCTTTAGCCATGGCTGATAGGGATGATTCCGTGGCCGCCGTGGCCCTGACCGGCGCTGGCCGGGCTTTTAGCGCCGGTGCGGACCTGGAA
>CAZDRW010000004.1:0-22741 GCA_964507555.1 uncultured Desulfarculaceae bacterium | reverse complement strand
CCGGTGCAGTAATTGGGTGAGGCTCAAATGGAGCGCGACAATTAACAGAATTGGAGTATGTCCAGGGAGACTAGAAGTCCCAACCCACCCCCAAGGTAACCCCGTTATGGGTGATGAAATCGCCCTGCAGGGTTAGGCTTAAATTGCTGGCCACCCTCCAGCCCAAACCCACGAAGGCCTTGAGGCTGTCCTTATTTTTCATGTCTCCGAAGTCTATGTAGTTGGCATAGCTGGTGCCCAGGTTGGCATAGCCGGCGATCCTCAATTCAGCGTACTCATAGCCCATCCCGGCATAGAGAGTCAAAGGTCCCAGCATTTTGTAAATGCAGGCCGAAATGTCAGTCTGCCAGTAATCGGCCTTGAAGTCGTTAAGCGAAATGCCGTGCCCCTGGGATTCCATGTCGCCACTCTTCCGGTCGTCGTAGCGCTGATACTGGCCAGCCAGCAGTGCGCCCAGTCCTTCCGAGGACTCGAACACAAGGACCTTGGCCCCCAAAGCCCAAGCGAACACGCTCTTGAGTTTAAATTTGTTGGACCACCAAGTGCCGCTGTCCGCATCCCAATTACTGAACTTGAATTGGCCGCCATTTTTGATGCCCAGCTTGGCGTAAAGGCTAAACCGATCGTTCACGCCATAAGCGACGCTGGCCATGTAGGACTGGTCGTTGGTGATCTTCGTGTCCTTGACCGCCACGGAGTATTGCGCCGCGCCATGGGTAACCTTCGCGTCAAAGTCCTTAAGGTCTTGCGCGAAGATCCACGAGCCCTGCACACCAACCTTGAATTGTCCTTTCCTCGGCATGGCGCTGGGATCGCAGGTCATGTCCGCCCAGACTGCTCCCGCCCCCAGGAACAGCCAGGCCGCAGTTGCCGACACCAAAAACATTTTCATGAGCTTCTCCCGCATCGCCTTAAACCAACCATCACCTCCCGCGGGGTCTGGCGCCAAGTATTGGATGGCAGTCCTACCTGTCTATCATCCTACCCTCTCCCTTTGCTACCGCGCGACACCAATAACATATCCTTACATTCGCCATCGCCACCACAAGTATGGCACCAACATCCACCAGCGCCGGAGCAGTCCATCCTTTCAGTTCGCCCGTAATGAGCTCCGAGCGCTTAGGTAGCGCAGAGCGTGATCAATTCCACGCGCTGTTCGGATTACAGGGCAGAACAGGTTGATTGTGAGGTAAAAGAATATCTGAATCAAAACTCTAGCCTTGAAAACTACCCTTCTGCGTGTCGTATTCGCTGAAGATTTACCCTAGGTTTCCCAGGAGCCTGCGGCCTCTGTGATCACGGCCTTGGAGAGGATTAGACCAGGCTCCAGCACCCGCCATTTGGGAACACAACCGTACTTCTCTGGGATCACTTTGTTCCAGCGGTTCGAGGCCAGGTATTCCTCCAAGGAGGCGGCGTCCTTGAACACGTAGAGCGCCCCCCATTGGCCGGCGTCCTGGTCCACCCACCAGCACTTGTACTCCACCGGGTCCATGTCGCGGAAAACCGGGTAGCTGCCGATAAACTGCTCACGCAGCTCGCTGGTGCTGGGCAGAGTGTCCGGCTTGAACCAAACCCACAAGGCGCGTTTCTCGGTGGCCATTGGCGTTTCCTTTCATTCAGATTATGTGGATTGGCTGGTCGCCGGGCCTAGCGGCCTTGGAAGCGCGGCGGGCGTTTGTCAAAAAAGGCCCGCACCCCCTCCTGAAAGTCCTGGCTGCGGAAGGCCCGCTGCCTAAGCTCCTGCACCCTCTCGAACTCCTCGGCGCTCAGGGCCGGGCCCCGGGTGAGGTTGTTCAACTCGGCTTTGAGCACCTGGATGGCCAGCGGCGCCCGCTGGGCCACCTCCCGGGCCAGGTCCAGGGCCGCCTCCTCCAGTTGGTCGGCCTCGGCCACACGGTTGACCAGGCCCAGGCGCCAGGCGTCCTGGGCGGCCAGGGGCCGGCCGGTGAAGACCATCTCCTTGACGACGTGCAGGGGCAGCACGCCCAGGAAGTGGCCCAGGCCGGCGGCATTGTAGGGCAGGCCCAGCTTGGCCGGGGTGATGGCGAAGCTGGCCGAGGGCCCGGCCACCAGCATGTCAAGGGTCATGGCCAGGTCGCAGGCCCCGCCCCAGACGCTGCCCTCGATCAGGCCGATGACCGGCACCGGGCAGCGGCGCACCTGGCGCAACAACCGCTCGAAGGGCACGTTCCAGCTCACTGGGTCCTGGCCGTCGAGGGGCACCTCGTTGATGTCGTGGCCGGCGGACCAGACCTTGGCCCCTGTAGGCGCCCTGAGCACCACGGCCCGGCTGCCGCCCTGGACCAGTTTGTCCAGACCCGTCAGCAAGGCTTCCACCAGCTCCCGTCCCAGGCAGTTGAGCCTATGGGGCTGATTCATGGTCAGTACGCCCACTTGGTCCAGGGCCTCGACCGTCACCGCTTCCGGCTGAAAAGTTTCCATGGCCACCCCGTATGAACTCAGATTCTGCGGCAGTCGCCGCGCTTCATCTCATTGTTAGCCTTCTGCGCTCCTGATGCACCTGGTTTCTTCGTCAGGCGGCCTCCAGAAGTGCACGGGCCTGAATATGGCTACTGGGCGTCTTCCTCGTAGACGTTGGCGATACAGCAGAGGAAGGCCACCTCCTCGCTGTCGCTCAGGTTCTCCATGCTGTGGGGCTCCAGGCTGGGGATAAAGACCGCGTGCCCGGCCCCAACCACCTGCTCGGCCTTGACGGCGTCGGTCTCCGGGTCATGGGCCCGACAGGTCGCCTGGCCGCTCAGGATGTACATGGTCTGGTAGTACAAGTGCTTGTGGATGGGTATCTCGCCCTTGGGTGCTATGCGGAAATAGCGCAGGCCATACTCCGGAGCCTCGGTCGGTCCGGCCATGCTCAACCAACGCACGGTGACGCCTCGCACGGGCAGGGGGCGGTTCTTGTAGGGGAAGGTCTCGATCTTCTTTTCCTCGGCATCCAGAGCCTTGAGCACTTTCACGGTGGTGTCCTCCCTTTAGGTGATTTACGCCGCTAGCATCTGAGATTATACTGCGAGAGTTGCGTTTCACCTCATTTTTTGCCTTCTGACCCTCCCAGCCTACCTATCCACTTTATTGGGCGGCCTCCAAAGGCCTCATTGCCTTCCATTCAACTCGGTTTCTCCCCACATGCCCTGCTTTAGACCCTCTAACGGAAGCATTCCAGCAATTTTGTTGGCAGTTGTGGATTGGTGCCTATGGACTCTGGCCTAGGTTGTCAGGAGGACCACCTTGGCCTGCTTGTGGCGCAGCGGGTGATCTTCTCAGCGAGAGCGCTATGGGTGACGGGGCAGAGTGGGTGGATTGGGAGGTGAAGGAACCACACCCTAACTCAAAAAACCACCCCCTTGTGTGCCAAATTCACTGACGATATACAAACCACTGGTTGATCTAATTGCTAATCTGGTGTTAGGTTCATATGTCTTTTACCTCTTCTCCACCATTTATGATGTGTTGTTATGGCTCGCTTGCCCCCTGATTCTGAAAAAACCCTTGCTGCTGCCCAGCAGTTTTTCCCCGTGTCACCGTTGTTGTTGCTGCCAAGGGATGATAGCCTGTTCGGGGTTTACTTGAAGCGCTCGGACGGCACTTATGTGCTGTACGCCGGCAAGGACGAACCCTTCACTGCAGAGCAACGCCAGAACCTCTTTGGTAACAACATAAAAGAGGTTTTCGTCCCCATAGAGCATCAAGGCAGTTTCGACTCATACATCGACTCCGCCCTCGGAGACCTTCTTGCCGAGGATAACCTGACAGTTGAAGAGAGATCCAATCTCTTTACCAGCTCATCCCACCGGGTTGTCGAATCCTGCTACGAAAATCTCTTGCCACCGACTTTCAACCAGCAGCACTTCGATCAAATGAAAGAACTGGTTGCCAAAGGCGTTCAGCTCCTCACCAGCAACGAACTGTCCTTCAAGAAAATTGCCGGCTTCTTCTCGCAAGCTGGCGGCCTGTATGACCATGCCATTCATTGCTTTGTCTATACCGTGGTATTGCTGCAGTCCTTCGGGGTCGATGGAAAGGACCTGGTCCATCTTGGCCTGGGGGCCATGCTGCACGACATCGGCAAGATGACCCTACCCCGGGAATTGATCGGCAAACCCAAACGGCTTATCACCCTCAAAGACCAAAAAGAGCTGGAGCGGCACCCCATAGTAGGTGTGAGCATCTGCGCTACGCTTCCCCTGGATCAAGGCACCATCAATCAGATCCTTTTCCATCACGAAAAGCTTGATGGCTCCGGCTATCCCAGCAATCTCATCGGCGAATATCTGCCCCTGCCGGTCAAATGCTTGGCCATGGCAAATATCTACGACAACCTGTTGCATCAGGATATATCCGGCTCACGGCTGCAGCCCTACGAGGCTCTTTCCATCATGAGGGACCACCGTAAAGGTGAAGTTGATGAGGAGATTTACCGGCGCTTTGTCAAAATCTTGAGCGGCGCTGGCATTAGCTGATAAGCATCATTTTTCTCCACGCCCGGATCTTTTCCGGACACCCATTCCAGAGAGCATAACAATCCTGGCTACAATTGGTGTATGCCCGGGGCACTCCCCTGCCTGGAGTGCCTATATATCACAGTAACCCTTGGTGTTTCGCGAATCAAAAGAAGGGCCCCTCAGCCCGTGCCTAGTTCCCCCGCAAGGATGGACATTAGGAATGGTGATCGTACCTGCAGACAAGCGCCGGCAATGTTAGTTCTTATCGATCATTCGTGATGAGCTGTGCCCGCGGGTGTCCAGCGCGTGATCCATTCGGCTGTGGCGGTCTGTGATGGGGCAGAGTGGCTGGATTGGGAGGTGATGGAGCCAAGGCCTAACCTAAAAAAATACCCCTAATGTGCCACTTTCGCTGACGATGAACAGTGGGTATGACGCTCATAGATTTTCAAGGCTCTAATACGGCTGGCGTCGTCCACGGCGGTGTACTGGAAGCGTCGCACCTTCTTGCCTTCTGTCGTTTCCAGATTCAGGAATTGTCCACCTGGATATGGTGGCCAGGCACCTGCTTCTCGTAGCGTCTAGTGGCTACCTGCCGTTTCTTGGCTTTTTGGGGAAGACGGTTGAGCCCGTTCCTCTTGAGCACGTGGTATACGCCAGAGTCCGATATTTTGATGCCATGATAGCGATCTAAGTACCATGCGATCCGGATTGGCCCTAGGTGGTAGGTCGTCCTGAGATATATGATTTTGTCTACAATCTCTGGTGGGGTGCGCAAACGGGGGTTCTTGGGGCAAGGCTTGCTGTTGACCAGGCCGTCTTCACCTTTTTCTGCCAACGCCCCTTTCCAACGATAGTAGGATTGCCGAGCTACTCCAAAATGCCTGCACGCCTTGGTGATATTGCCGACCTCCTCTGCATATTCCAATACCCGCAACTTCCTCTTGATATCCCTCTGGGCCTGGGTCATGTCACGACCTCCGTGCTCGAAGACAACAAATTGTCAATTATTGTTACACGAAGTCGAACATCTCAAGATTTAGGGGAAGGCCAAAGTGAAAGCTTCAGGCTAGTCCATTCTGGATGCTTTGTTGACAGCCGCAGCGACCGCATAGTATCTTTTGCATATAATAAAAAGAGTTCTGTATATGCAAAACAGTGCCTACTCAATAAGAGTGCCAGCAGCAGACCAGGCGGTGCGCGTATTGAACTGCTTGGCCGACAACTCCCCGCGTAAACTAACGCTGACCACCATCTGCGAAGAGGTTGGTATCAACAAAAGCAAGGGCTACTCGTTACTCAACACCTTGCTCCATCACGGCCTGATCAGCAAAGACCCCGACAATAAGACATATTCCCTGGGCCTCAAGCTGCTTTTCCTGTCACGCAAACTTATAGACAGCTTGGGTTACAAGGAACTGACTTCGCCCCATTTGGAGAACCTGGCCCAGGCCATCCAGGCCACGGCCGTGTTTTTGGTGCTAAGGGACGGACAGGCCTTTGTGGCGGCCAAGCAGCAATCAGACGAACACATCGGAGTGAACATTAGGACAGGGCACGTATTTCCTGACACCTACGGCGCTCACGGCGTGGCCCTGGCCGCCTTTCTTCCTCCCGGTGAACAGGAAGCGCTGCTCCAGCAGACGAAGCTGTACTTTCTGGGCGACCCCGAGGTCACCGCCGCCAGCATGGATAAAGTTCGAGAAAAAATAGAACAATGTCGCCGCCAAGGCTTTGGCAAGGATCACGGCCGCATACAGCACGGCGTAAACGCGGTGGCCGCCCCGGTGTTCGACCCCAAGGGGGATGTGTTCGGTTTTGTTTTGGCGATAGGCACCTATCCCGCCGGGTTGATGGACAACTACGGGGCCCTGGCCGGCAAAGCCGCCCAGGGTATAACCCAAAACCTGGGCGGGCCATTGGATCGATACGCTTTACAGCAGGAGAGGTAAAAAATCTGATGGCGCAAACAATCGTGCGCAGCAGTTGCAGGGGCTGCCACGGTGGCTGCGGGGTGCTGGTCACGGTGGAGGACAACCGGGTAACCCAGATTAAGGGAGACCCCGACTGTCCGGTGAACCGGGGCTGGCTATGCATCAAGGGGAAAAAATACCACACCATCACCCACCACCCCGACCGGCTGACCCATCCTTTGCGCAAGGTTAAGGGGTCTTGGCAAAAGTTGTCCTGGGACGAGGCCTTGGATTTGGTGGCTCAGCGCTTTTTGGCCATCAAGCGCGATTTCGGCGCCAAGTCTTTGGTTATGGGCTACGGCACCGGCCGGGACAACGAGGCCTTCATCTACCGCTTCGCCAACAGCTTCGGCACCCCCAATGTGCTAACCGCCGGCCACATGTGCTATGGCCCCCGCATCGTCACCGGCATCACCCGCTGCGGCAATCTGCCAGTGGTTGATTACGAGGGCGACCCTTCCTGCGTCATGGTCTGGGGCGCCAACCCTCTGGTCTCCAACCCGGACGAATACAAGGGTCTCTATCTGGCCCGGGCCATGAAACGCGGGGCCAAGATCATCTGCGTGGATCCCCGCCGCTCCATGGTGGCCCAAAAGGCCGATATCTGGCTCCGTCTTTTACCGGGCACCGATGGCGCTTTAGCCTGGGGCATGATCAACCATATTATAGACAAGGGGTTGTATAATCATGATTTCGTGACTGAACAAGTCTATGGTTGGGAGGAGTTTTGCGCCCGGGCCCAGGAGTATCCCCTTTCATGGGCCGCCCAAAAGACCGGCCTTTCTGAGGAGGAGATCAAGGCCGCGGCCGAGATGTTCGCCAGCGCCGGTCCGGCCGGCATCCATTGGGGGGTGGCCCTGGAGCAGTCCATAAATTGCGTGAACAACATTAGCCTTTTGATCAGCCTCATGGCCATCACCGGCAACCTGGACCGTCCTGGCGGCAGCGTCTTCTATCCCAACCCCCCGGTGGTCAACGCCTCCCAGCTTGGTCTGCATCGAAGCCTGGCCCCGGAGATGAGGGAACAGCGTTTGGGCGGGGACCGTTTCCGCCTTGCCGATGTGATAGGGGTGATCAACCCCAAGGCGGTGTGGGACGCCATTCTCACCGGGGAGCCCTATCCGGTCAAGGGGATGTACCTGATCAGCACCAACCCGGTGATCACCCGGGGCAATGCCCAAGAGGTGCGCCGGGCTTTGCAGGCCGTGGATTTTCTGGTGGTGCAGGACTTTTTCATGACCCCCAGCGCCGCCCTGGCCGATGTGGTGCTGCCGGCCTCCACCTGGCTGGAGCACGATTACGTAGGCGATCTCTGGAAGCGCCACGGATGGGTAATCGCCCGCAACAAGGCGGTAAGCGTGGGCCAGGCCCGCTCGGACTACGACATATTAAACGAGCTGGGCAAGCGCTGCACCGGCCCCGAGCACTGGTGGCCCAGCATGGCCGAGGCCCTGGGCGAGATTCTCTCGCCGGCCGGGTTAAGCTGGGAGCAGTTTTCCCAGCGGGGATATTTGCAGGGCGAGCGGAAGTTCAAAAAGTACCGTCAAGGCGGCTTCCGGACTCCCACGGGCAAAGTGGAGCTGTACTCCACAGTCATGGAGCGCCTTGGCTACGACCCCTTGCCAGGCTTCAATGATCCGCGGGAAGCACCCTGGTCCGACCCGAAGGTGGCCCAGACTTACCCTTACCAACTTATCACCGGCGCGCGCATCCCCGGCTTCTTTCACAGTGAAAACCGCCAACCGGGCTATTTGCGCTCCCTCCGGCCCTACCCCCGTGTGGAATTGCATCCCAAGCTGGCCGGGGCCAAAGGCATCGCCGACGGCGACTGGGTACGCATAAGCTCGCCTAGGGGCTCTGTAGTACAAAAAGCGGTCCTGACCGACCGGGTTACCGAAGGCGTTGTGGCCGCCGAGCACGGGTGGTGGTTTCCAGAGGACAAAAAGGACTTAGGCTGGGACCGCTCAAACATCGACCTGCTCACCGATAACAGCTACGAGTCCTGCGACCCGGCCATGGGCGCCACCAGCCTGCGGGTGCTTCTATGTAACGTGGAAAGGGCCCCGGAGGTTGAGGATGTCCCGGGAGATGGAAAGCCATCATGAGCGGCCCAAAGAGCATAGCGGAGGTGTTTGAACCATAGACCTTGCTTTTGTTGCCGGCTGCGTCTGTCGGCAATATCAATATTGCAAACAACACTAAAGAGGGAGGGGTGTTGCTATCATGAAAAAAACCTTAACCTTGGCCGTTATGGTGGCCGCCATTATCGGCTGCGTTTTGTTTACAACGGCTGCCAATGCATCCGCCGAAACCATCAACCTTAAATTCGCCACCGGTTTCTCGCCGAAACACACCATGCAGGTGAAAGTTTTCGAACCGTGGGCCAAAAAAATCACCGAGATGACCAAGGGAAAAGTAAAAATCACCTTTTTTCCGGGCGGTGCTTTGGGCAAGGCGCCCGCCGTTTACAGCATTACCGAAAAGGGAATCGCGGACATTGGTTACAGTCTTCAGGATTACACGCCGGGCCGCTTCCCCGTGACCACAGTCTTCGAACTGCCCTTCGTGATAACTTCCGCCACCCAAACTTCCCGGGCCATGTGGAAGGTCTATGAACAATTCCCCGCCTTCCAGAAAGAATATGGCAAGGTCAAACTTCTGGCCCTGTTCTGCCACCCCTCGGGCAATTTCAACACCACGAAGAAGCCCATCAAAACCGTAGATGATCTCAAAGGCATGAAATTCAGGACCGCCAGCCCCCACGTAACCCAAGCCCTAAATAAATTCGGTGCCGTTCCGGTGCATATGCCGATCACCGAGGCCTACATGTCCTTGGAAAGAGGCGTCATTGAGGGCACAGTGCTTCCCTGGGAGGGCAATTTCATTTTCAAGTTGGCCGATCTGCTGAAATACGGCACCGAAACCAAGTTCTACACCATGGCCATGATGGTGGTCATGAACAAAAAGAAGTGGGATTCACTGCCCGCCGACGTGAAAAAAGTCTTCGAGAAGACCACCGGCTTGGCCATGTCGGTTGAGGCCGGACGAGTTTATGACGACACCAACGCTCCGATGAGAGACCTGTGCGTCAAAAAAGGTATGCAGGTGATCCAGCTTCCTGAGAAAGAAAAGGAAAAACTGAGAAATCTCTCCGAACCGATCCGCAGCGCATGGGTAAAGGAGATGACCCAAAAGGGATACCCCGCACAAGCGATCCTGGACGCTGCCATTAAATATACAAAAGAATAGACGTGGCCTAAATTACCGGGTATCCGCACAAGGCAGGACATACTGTGCGGCTGCGGATACCCGGCTCTTTTTGGATTAACCGATGGCATGCACGGACGGCGTTTCCTGAGCATATGGAAGCGGTCCGGCAGCATGCGAAACGGTTGAAAATGCCATGGATACCGGAGTTGTTTCTATGGATCTAAGGACCGTTTCCAAAAAGCTTGGGATCTTCAGTACCCTATTATCGTACGTGGGCGCCGCAGCACTGTTTTTTATGATGCTCCTGACCACAGTCGACGTGGCCGGTCGATACCTTGCCAATAAACCGATCACAGGCGTTTTCGAGTTGACCGAATATCTGGTCCTCATACTCATTTTTTCCTTCCTCGCTATCACCCAAGCGCAAGGCGGCCACGTGTCGGTCGATCTTCTCCTGACCAGACTTCCCGCCAAACTGCGGTTTGCCGTCAACCTGATCAACCACGTGGCTTGCCTCGCACTCATGGCGGTCATTTTTTGGATGGGCTTTTTAAACGCGCTGGAATCGAAAGCTGTGGGGGAGGGATCTCCCAACCTGGCAATTCCCAAATATCCCTTTGTCTTCTTTTTGGCCCTTGGCTGTCTGATCTTATGCATCGAGTACATAAGAAACATCTTCAATATCCTCGCGGACCGAAAGGAGGACGGCCAACTATGAGCCCTGAAATGATCGGCGTTATTGGCGCCGTGAGCATGCTCATACTGCTGGCCTTCCGGATGTACATCGGCATGGCCATGGCCCTGGCGGGATTTATCGGGCTCAGCGCGCTGGTGGGCTTTGGGACCGGAATTCAAATTCTGGGGATCACGCCCCTGGAAGAAGGCTCTTCCTACACCTTGAGCGTGATTCCCTTATTCGTTTTGATGGGCCAATTTGCATTTATTTCCGGAATTAGCACCGACATCTACAAAACGGTCTACGCCTGGATGGGACATTTTAGGGGTGGTCTAGCCATAGCCACCGTGATGGCCTGCGCCGGTTTTGCGGCGGTGTGCGGATCATCGCTGGCCACTGGAGCGACCATGGGCATGGTGGCCATTCCCGAGATGAATAAATACAAGTACGACCCCAGGCTGTCCACGGGCTGCGTGGCCGCCGGCGGAACTCTGGGCATCCTGATTCCCCCCAGTATCGGATTCATCATTTACGGCCTACTGACCCAGGAATCCATCGGCAAGCTGTTTATGGCGGGTTTTTTACCAGGGATTATACTGGCGGGGCTTTTCATCAGCGCCATATCCATTGAGTGCTGGCTTAAGCCGGAAATGGGCCCTAAAGGGGAGCGTGCATCCTGGAGGATGCGTTTCCGATCCCTGAGCGGCACCTGGGGCATGCTTCTGCTCTTTTGTGTGGTTATGGGCGGGATTTATATGGGCGTCTTCACTCCCACCGAGGCCGCCGGCGTTGGGTCCTTCGGAGCGTTCCTGATCGCGCTTTTCAAGAAAAAGTTGACGTTCGGCAGTTTTGTTAAGTGCCTGCTTGATACCGGGAAGACCACGGCCATGATCTTCCTGATCATTATCGGGGCTAACATATTTTCAGCCTTTCTGGGTTTGGCCCAAATTCCCATGGGGCTGGCCAATTTCATCACCAACCTTGAGCTGCCCCATTTCGTGATTCTGATCGGCATTATTCTTATCTACATCCTTTTGGGATGCGTTATGGATTGCTACGCCATAATGATCCTAACCATTCCCATCATATTCCCCCTGATCCAGGCCATGCATTTCAACCCCATCTGGTTCGGGGTTCTGATGGTCATCGTGCTTGAGGTCGGACTCATCACACCGCCAGTGGGCCTCAATGTTTTCGTACTAAAATCAGCGGCGCCGAATGTCCCGCTCTCCATCATCTTTAGGGGCATTTGGCCGTTTTTGATCGCCGCCCTGCTGGCCATCATCCTGTTGATGGTCTTTCCCTCCATAGCCTTGCTTATCCCTTCCCTCATGTAGAAGGGAAACTAAGCAGGGACTTGGCAAAATAATTCGTATTGCAAGACCAGTTTTCGACAAAGGCACAGCCTTTGCCTACGAGGAAGAGAAAACGAGGAAGCAACGCAGCCGGCGGCCGCCTTTGGCAGGCGGAGGGACGGCTTTCATGAAATATGCGGGCTGGTTCTAAAACATCTTTTTGCTCATCTCGTCGATGGCTTTACTGGTCGCTTCGTAGACCCCGGGGAAGGAGCTGACGTTCAGGCCCTGGGTCAGGCAAGGAATGAAGTAGTGTTTCCCGCAGGTGGTGCAGGCCCGTTCCACATGCTCGGCGATGACTTTGGGGTCCCATTCTTGATGGTCCAAAGGTCCACTGTCCAACTCGCCCATAAACGATATCTGTCCACCGTATTGTTTGATCAACGCAGGAGTATTATTGGTGGTCATCACTCCTTGCCAAATATCAATTCCCATATCGATCATATGGGGCACCAGGTTGGCGGCATAGGAGTCGCTGTGATGGACGATCAACTCGATCCCGTTGTCCTTCCAGAATTTGTATACCCGTTTGTAGGGCTCCAGATAGAACTCGGCGAACATGTCCGGCGACATGAAGGAAGCAGCCTGGCTGCCCCAGTCGTCATGATGGAACAAGGCGTCGGGTTTGATCCGCTCAATGATTTTTTGGGCATACCTGATCTCATAGTCGGTCAGGTAGTTGATCAGATCATGCAGGTGATCGGGCTCTTCATAAAGCGCCATCAGTGCATCTTCCATGCCCATGAGCATATGGGTCATTTCGAAGGTACCGGCGGCGAAGAAGACCGTAACGAACTTGTCCTCGCGGTCCACCGAGTTGGCGTGTGCGATGGCCGCAGCCCAGCGCTCATCGGGGAACTCAACCGACGGGGCTTTGACGATTTCTTCCCATTTGGTGATGTCCTTCAAAACCCTGTGCTCCTCGTCATGCACCGGGAAGGGGCCGAGCTGCCCTTGGGGCCAGCTAAAGGTGATACCCCATTCATTGGTAATGGTGCCACCAGGTTGCGGCCGCGTCTTGAGCGGGGCCTCCATAATGACTTCCAAAAATTCGTATTGCTTGACAAATCTGTCCGGATTGCCCCCATTGATGGTTTCCAGCAAATTCTGTCGTTTAGTTCGCATTTTCTCAGGCCTCCAATTCCGCTTAACCAGCCTTTACCAGCGCTTTGCCTTTTTTGGCTGCACTGCCGGCGTCCGGGGCATAGGCATCCGCACCGATTTTATCTGCGAACTCTTGGGTGATGGGTGCGCCGCCCACCAATACGCTGAAACCGTCCAGACCGCTTTTCTTGAGGGTGTCTACGGTGTCCCGCAAGGCGGGCATGGTGGTGGAGAGCAGGCTGGAACAGGCCACCAGCTTGACCTCGTCATGGTCTTTGATGGCTTGGAGGAACTTTTCGGACGAAACATCCACACCCAGGTCGACCATGTTGAAACCGGCGCTTTCCAACATCATGGCCACCAGGTTTTTGCCGATGTCGTGCAAGTCGCCCTTCACGGTGCCGATGACACAGGTACCCAAAGAAGCGGCGCCGCCTTCAGTGAGTTGGGGTTTGAGAACATCCACGCCCTTGGACATGGCCTTGGCTGCGATCAGCATTTCGGGTATAAAGATTTCGCCTTTGGAGAATTTATCACCCACAACGTCCATGCCATCAATCATGGCTTGGAGAATCTCCATGGGCGCTGCGCCCTCATCCAGAGCTTCCTGAACCAGTCCCGCTACCAGTTTAGTTTTGCCGGTTTGCACACCAACTTTCACTTCTTCAATTTTCGGCATGGTTTGTTTCCCTATATGTAATGCTAGTTAATGTGAATTGTAATCACGGCCAGGGCATCACTTTCCAGGACCATAGAGGCCTTCCCTGTATCCATTAATGTAATTGATGCAGTATCCATCGTCGCCCATGAGGGCTTCGGTAGCATAAATCAGACCCATCATATGCTTGTGCAACGGGTTGATAATGGCGCTGTCCATGCCTGCCCCCATGGAGAGAACTAAAAAAGCCTGATTGATGAATTTGCGGGCGGGAAGGTTGAAGGAAATATTACTCGCTCCGCCGGTTACATGGATAGTCGGATATTGTTTTTTAATTTCCCTGATTACTTCAAGAACGACGTTGATGCCGTCTTCGGAAGTGCAGAGCATCTCCACCAGAGGATCGATGTGAAGCCGGGAAGGATCGATGTCGAATTCCTTGGCCCTATCCATGATGGCGGCGAAGACCTTTAACCGCTGCTCGCCGCTTTGGGGGATACCGGAATCATCGCAGAGAAGCGCGACGCATTCCCATTCGGTACCTGCGATGGCTGGAAAGATGATGTCGGTTTTATCCCCCTCCATAGACACTGAGTTCACCAATCCCGGCTTATTGCACATTTTGAGGCACTCGGCGCATATTTGAGCACTGGGGCTATCCACGGCTATGGGGGTATCGGTGGCTTTCTGAACCAGATCGATCAACCACTTCATGGTTTCCAATTCAACTTCCACGTCCGTGGAGGCGCAAACATCAATAAAGTGCGACCCTGCATCAGCCTGGGATTTGGCAAGGTATTTGATATGCTCCGCATCCTTATTGGCGATAGCTTCCGCCACAGATGGAATGGCGCCGTTAATTTTTTCGCCGATAATGATCATTTCGACATTCCTGCTCAGAGCCCCAATAATGGGTTTCGGGTATGCAATTCAGCTGGCCGCTTGAACCGGCTCATCCCCATGCGATAGAGTTTTGGTGGCCAATAATATCATGCCGGCCAAGAGCAACCCCAGCTCCTAATAAGGGGCTCGGCCGCTACTGACCTTCCCTCGAAACTTGCACCAGGGGGTAGGTTAGGATTTTCGGGCCATCGCGGATCGCTGGCTCAAGCAGCACAACGAGGAGCGTCTCCCACGAGGTCCTCGGTGAGATTTAAATAGCCAATCAAGTCGCAGATCTTTTTTAAATTATCCTTCCTTAGACCCTAGCCGGTCGCGGCAAAATCCTCTGTATTGTTTTCATATAGAAATAGGCTAAGCCAAAGCCGTCTAAGTATAGACATTATCTATTAGAAATAATCGCCATTACATATATATTAGAAGCCGATCATAATCACCCCAGATAATCACATATCAAGGATGCCCACATGCCTGTCATCATCGTCAAAGCCCGCCAGGGCGTCTTGCGCGACAAGCAAATGAAGGCCCGCCTGATTGAGGAAATGGCCGCAACTTTCGCCCGCGTGGTGGGTCATGAAAAATACCAGCACCGGGCCACGGTGCTCATCGAGGAACTGCCCGACGATAACTGGGGGAGAGAAGGCAGGCAGATAGGCTCGTGATCAGCCTGCGCGGCATCAGCAAAACCTTTCACGCCCGCGACGGCTCCGAAGTGCAGGCCCTGCAGGAAATTTCCCTGGAAGTGAAAGAGGGCGAGTTCGTCTGCCTGGTGGGGCCCAGCGGCTGCGGCAAGACCACCCTCCTGGAGATCATGGCCGGCCTGGAAAAGCCATCCAGCGGCAAGCTGCGCCACGGCCGGCTCACCTCAAACGGCGATTTCGGCTGGGCGGGTTATATGTCCCAGGCCGACAGCCTGTTGCCTTGGCGCACGGTCATGGAAAACGCCGCCATCGGTTTGGAGATCCGCGGGGTGCCCAAGGCCCAGCGCCGGCAGAGGGTGGCCGGGCTAGTGGAGCGGGTGGGCTTGGCCGGGTTCGAGGACAAATATCCAGCCGAGCTTTCCGGTGGCATGAAAAAGCGCCTTGGTCTTATCCGCATGCTGGCTTATCAACCCCAAGTGCTGCTCCTGGACGAGCCTTTCGCCGCCCTGGACGCCCAGACCCGTGAGATGCTGCAGGCCGATCTTTTGGACCTGTGGCGCGACTTTAGGCGCACCGTGGTGTTCGTGACCCACGACCTGTTGGAGGCCATCACCCTTTCGGACCGCATATATCTCTTAAGCAAACGTCCGGCGGCCATCAAGCGGGAATATCCAATCATGCTATCCCGCCCGCGCCTGAGCCAGGAAATTCAGTTCAGCCCGGAGTTCCAAGACCTGCACCGCCGCCTGCGCCAAGACCTCATGGCAGAGGTGGATCAAAGCCGGAGTCATACCACGCTGAGAGAATCCCCGTCATGCTTGCCCGCGTCCAGCTAGTCAGGCTGTTTCTCATTATCACCTTTTTCGGTCTGTGGGAACTGGGCTCTCGGACGGGCTGGCTGGACCCCATTTTCTTCGGCCGTCCCAGCGCCATCTTTCTCGATTTCGTCAAGATGGTCATCAATGGAGAGGTGTTCCTGCACGCCTGGGTCACTTTGGAGGAGTCCCTGATCGGCTTCGGCCTGGGAGCGGTGCTGGGCATGCTCTTGGCCTTCGCGCTGGCGGCCAGCCCCTTCTGGGCCCAGGTGCTGGATCCGGTGATCTTTCTGCTCTACGGCATACCCCGCATCGCCCTGGCCCCCTTGTTCATCCTCTGGTTCGGCCTTGGCATTGCCTCCAAAGTAGTGTTCGCTTTTGTGCTGGTCCTATTCCTTGTGTTCTTCAACACCTTCGCCGGGCTCAAGGGGGTGGACCGCGACATGGTCAACGCGGTGCGGGTCATGGGCGCCAGCCGCAGTCAGCTTTTAGTCAAGGTGATTTTCCCCGCCATCAGCCCCTGGGTCATGGCCGGGCTCAAGTCCGGGGTGGGCATGAGCCTGTTGGGAGCCATCGTGGGCGAGTACGTGGGCGGCAACGCCGGGCTGGGCTGGATGATTAACTCGGCGGCGGGACTTTTCGAAACCACCAGGGTCTTTTCGGCCCTGTTGGCCTTGGGGTTTCTGGTGCTGGGAGTGAATCAAGTTCTAAATTGGCTGGAAAACCGCCTGCTCAAATGGCGGCCCAAAAACAAACTCATGAAATGACCGCAGGGAGGTAAACAACGAGATGAGCAAGAAATTCTTCATACTGCTTATGAGCGTGGTGTTGGCTTTGGGATCGGTTGGCCTGGCCTCGGCCAAGGAATTGCAGAAGGTCCTGGTTTCCGAGGCGGTGCGCGGTTTCTTCTTCGTACCCCTATATGTGGCCCACGGCAAGAAATTCTTCGAGCAGCAGGGCCTGGACATGGAGATCGTCTCGGCCCAGGGCGGTCCTTTGGCCATGCAGGCGCTCATAGCCGGCCAGGTGCAGTTCTGCGCCACCGGCCACGGCCAAGTGGCCAACATGTGGGCCAAGGGCAAGTCCACCAAGATCGTGAACCAGATGGAGGACAAGTGCACTTTCTATCTCATCGGCCGCCCCGAGATCAAAGGCATCGCCCAACTCAAGGGCCAGAACGTGGGCTGCACCAAGATAGGCGCCGAGACCTTTGCGGTGGGCCGCTATCTGGCGGCCAAGGCGGGTCTGGACCCGGCCAAGGACCTCAGCATGGTGAGCGTGGGCGGCATGGGCCCCATGGCCAGCGCCCTGGAGAACAACCGCATCCAGGCCACCGTGGCCTGGCAGCCTCTGGTTACCAAGCTCCTGGCCGAGAAAAAGGCCAAGATGCTGGCCCGGCTCAACACCGCGGCTGACAGCAAAAAGCATTTCGGCTCGCCCGACTATTCTTTTGCGGTATTGCAGGTGACCGACGATTTCATCAAGAAAGACCCGGCCACATTGCAGAAGTTCGTAAACGCCATGGTGCAGGCCGAAAAATGGATCGCCGGCGCTTCCTTGGACGAGTTGACCAAGGTGGTGGCGCCGTATTTCCAGGGCATGGACCTGGCCACCATCAAAGCTTCGCTCAAGATGGACAAGGAAGCCTTTTCCAAGACCGGCCTGGTCAGCCAGGAAGGACATCGGAGAGCGGTCAAGGTTTTCACCGAAGCCAAGGTGATCAAAAAGCCGGTGCCCTTCGAGGCCATCGTGGACAATTCGTTTTCGCAAAAAGCGCAGATTAAAAGGCCTTAACCATTGGAAAGGTTCTTCAACACCACCTTTCCCATCAATGCCCTGCCCGCCGCCCAACTGGCGGGGGCGGGCATTGATGAACTGAGTCACTCGGCCGAGATAAAAAGCCGGGCAGTGCGGCGCTATTACCAAGAGGTGCCGGCCGATCTTCTCTTTTTCTTCAGCGACATCGCCATCCAGGCCGAGGCCATGGGCGCGGTGGTGGAATATACCCCCCGTTCTATGCCCAGCGTGGCCGCCCCGTCCGCTGAGGCAGGCTTGCCTCGCGCAGCGGCAGTGCCCCGCATGCGGGTGAACGCCGAGGTGCTCAACGATCTGGGCCGCGAGTTTCCCGGCCGGCCGCGGGGGGCCATGGTCTACGGGCCCTTCACCGTGGCCGGGCAGGTGGTGGGCGAACAAGCGCTCTTGCGCGGGGTGGTGACGGCTCCGGTCGAAGTGCATGGCGTCTTGGAGCTCAGCCTGGCTCTGGCCATGGATTACGCGAGTCTCCTCTTGGAAACCGGGGCGGAGCTCTTGTGGGTTTCCGATCCTCTGGCGGCTCTGCTGCCGCCGGAAAGCTTCTGGGAGTTCGCGGGCGAGCCCCTGGCCAGGCTCTTTGCCATAAAAGGCGACCGGAACACGGCGCTGCACATCTGCGGCGACAGCAGTCAGATCGTGGGCCCCATGCTGCAAACCGGCGTTGGCGGCATCAGTTTCGATCAATGCCTGGACCTCCTGGCCATTGAAGACCTGGTTCCGCCGGAGGTGGCGCTCATCGGCAATCTGGACCCGGTGGAAGTGCTGGAACAAGCGGCAACGAAGCAGGTGGCCCATGCCACCGAAGAGTTGGCCATGGGCCTGGGCGCACTCCCAAATTTCACGCTGTCATCCGGCTGCGCACCGCCGCCCTCGGCGCCGCTAGCCAACATCAAGGCATTTGTTGAAACCGGCCAGAGGACATTTGCTGAGTTGGGCCCCTATCAAGGGGCTCTGCATAACTTGAGTAGCCAAACCCTGGCAGGCAAGAGAGAGACCGTACCTGACTTGGTTGGGAAGCTTAGGGACAACGGCGCCAAGCCCATGACCGTGATGCGCACCGGGCTCATGCGGGCCGTAAAAAAGATGAGCGCCCTGTACGAAGCCAAACGCTGCCACCTGCCCGCCGTGCTTCTCATGGTGGACGCCTTCTATCCTGGCTACAGGGTATTGGAGCATGAATTGGCCGGCCCAGGTAAAGGCGGGCCCAAGGTGGCCTTGGGAACGGTGAAGGGCGACTTCCATGAAATCGGCAAGAACCTGGTGGCCATCATGCTGGAGGCCAACGGCATTTCGGTATTGGATTTGGGAGTGAACGTTGCGCCGGAGGAATTCGTCGCGGCTTGCCGGGAACAGCATTGCCGGGTGGCTGGCCTGAGCGCGTTCTTAACCTCTGCCCGCAGCCAGCTGGGCGCAGTGAAGCAGGCGTTGGCTGATGCCGGGTTGGATTCAGTGAAAATGATCGCGGGCGGAGCTGCCGTTAACCAGCATCTGGCTGCTCAGGCCGGGGTAGAGGGTTATGCCAAGGACGCGGTGGCAGCGGTTAGGTTGGTGCAAGGCTTGTTAAAAGGAAGGGAGTTCGATTCATGACTCTGCCCGGTTGGCCTCCAGCCTGGGATGAGAAAATCAAGCGCTATTTGCAGCTTGATGGGGAAACCGAATCAAAGGCTGAATATCTATGGCTAGAAGCCTTAGACCTGGCCCAACCCAGCACTTGGCGTCAAGTCATATCTATAAATGAGTTCCATGAAATTTTCAAACCTCACGCCCAAGCCAGCCACTCTTTGCAGCGCCTTTTAAAAAGCTGCGGCCAAGTGGCGCTCATGGTGGTGAGTCTGGGGGCGCACCTTGAAGAACAGGCGCGGGAGCTTTTATCGCAGCGCGAGGTCTTTGGCGGTTTTATGCTGGACCGCATGGGCAGCTATCTGGCGGAATGGTGCATGTCCAGCCTTGACTGCCAAGTGGCAGAAAGCTTGGGCGCGGTAGGCTTAAAAACCACTCGGCGTTACAGCCCTGGTTATCAGGATTTTTCCCTTGAGGCCCAAAAAGTGTTCATTGAATTAGCTGCCGAAGCCATGTCCGGGCTCAGGCTGAGGCCGGGAAACTTGTTGACGCCAGAGAAAAGCATTACGGCTCTTAAGGGCACGGGCTTCACTTTCTGACTAGGCGACACTATTTCATCCCAGATTATGCGGCAGGCGCTTGCTAGTCAATCGTGTGGCCGTATTGGAAAGCTCTGAAAACATATCGATGGTAATGGGGTAAAGGAGAAGAGGAGTCTGTGACCCGCCGATCGGACGTTGCCGACAGGACGAGGAGACTCTATGCCGCCCCGTAGGTCAGGGGCGGCGTGCCGCCTATGTTCAGGCCAAACGGAGCCACCGCCCACAAAAAATCCTTTAAGGTCGAATTATACAAGCTGAAGGATTGCCATTTTAAATTTCAGCTGAATGATAAGGATATAATCCTTACGGCGGATGGGCTTCATTCATCCAGCACGTTGCGCACCTTCTTTAGAAGAGCGTCTTTTCCAAAAGGCTTGGCAATGTATCCGGTGGCTCCGGCGGCAAGTGTGTCTTTCAATTGCATGCCGTACGAATATCCACTGGCAATAATTACTTTGGCATTTGGGGAGAGCGCAAGTATTTCTTGAAGGCATCTGTGGCCACCCATACCAGGCATCCCGATGTCCAAGATGACCAGATCGATCTCGGCTTGCCTGTTTCTGTATTTAGTAAAGGCCTCCTCCCCGTTACTGGCGGTCACTACCTGGTAGCCCATGGTATTGAGGATGCGGGAACCGGTTTCTCTTAAGGCTTTTTCGTCGTCAACCAGGAGAATAGTCTCATTCCCCCCTTTAATGACATCCACATTCCCCCTGGAACTTTCAGCTGGTTGGTCAACTTCCTCCAGGACCGGAATATGAATCTTAAAAAGAGTACCTTGTCCCGGTTCGCTATAGCACGTGATGTGGCCGCCGTGGCTTTTAACTATTCCAAAGGCAGATGCCAGCCCCAACCCTGTACCTTTGCCCACCTCCTTGGTGGTAAAAAACGGCTCAAAGACGTGCTCCACCGTGTTTTTGTCCATGCCTTCACCCGTGTCAGAGACGGTAAGCAGCACATAATCTCCCGGCTTAGGATCGAAGTGGGCATTGACATATTCTTCTTGAAGGGTTTCGTTCGCGGTTTCTATGACCAGCCTGCCTCCTCCGGGCATCGCTTCGCTGGCGTTGACGGCCAAGTTGAGCAAGATTTGCTCGATCTGATTGGCATCGCCGTTAATCAGATGCAGGTTCTCATCAAAATTAAGCTCCACAGAGATCATCTTAGGGATGGTGTGCTCAATGAGGGGAATGGTATCGGAAATCACCTTATTAAGATTTAGCGGCTTCAACTCAGGGCCCATCTTGCGGCTGAAAGCGAGTATCTGTTTAATTAGTACCTGGCCCCGGTAGGCGGAATTGATTATCTGCTCGAGTTCGCGGGGAGTGGCCCGCTCATTACGAGCCTCATCCAGGGCCAGTTCTGAATACCCCAAAATGGCGGCAAGGATATTGTTGAAGTCGTGGGCTATGCCCCCGGCTAAGGTGCCGATTGCTTCCATTTTTTGGGCCTGCATCAGCTGGGACTGGAGCTCATCTTTCTCTTTTTCCGCTTTTAAGCGTTCGCTGATGTCCCGGCCCACGAACACAAGGTATTTTTTATCGGCGAATGCCACAACTTTTGCGGTGAACTCAATGGGGTGGTTCTTATGGTCATCGGCCTTGAAATAGCAGGTTCCCTGTATTTTGTGACCGTTTTCGATGCCGCTCCCTTCCAGTAATCCCTGAAAAGACAAGGTCTGGTCAAATTCGATGAGTTGGTCCAGATTTGAATTTGTCAATTTATCTTTGTGACTGCCCAGCAAGGCAGCCGCCGCTTCGTTCGCGTCAACTAGTTCCAGGCCATCAGCGTCTATCAATAGAATGGCGTCGTTGCTTTGGTCCAATAGAGCGCGAAACCGTTCCAACTCGGCCACGCGCACCTGGAGTTCCGGGTAGTAACTTTTGCGCAGCGACTTCTCGCCCAGTCCGATGAGCTTCTGGCGGATCTCTTGTTGATGCTGATTGGTCTCAGAGGGCTTTTTCATAAATGGACACAAGGTTTGAGTGTTCGGCATGTCTTGGGTTGGTGACTAGGCAGACATCAGCGCAAGCTTTTTCGGCCAGTATGGGGATGTTCTCGGATCCGACACCCAACTCGCTCAAGGTGCGGTTCACCCCGCATTGCTGGCGCAAACTGCGTAAGCGCAACAACAGCGCGTCCAAAAGTTCGCTGTCTGTCAACTCTTGAGTATCCACATCCAACGCCTGGGCAACGTTGCGATACCTAAAAGGGGCTTCAGGGAAATTGTACGCTACCACATGCTCCAACAAAATCGCATTGCATTCACCATGCGGTAAATCCAAAAAGCCGCCGAGGCTGTGGGCCATGGCATGCACTGCTCCCAGAATGGCATTGGAGAAGGCCAAGCCCGCCTCCAGGCTCGCCAACATCATTTTTGCCCTCAAAAGCACATCCTTGGGATTGCGAACCGTTTCCACCAAATTCCTTGAAATGAGTTTTATGGCCTCAATGGCGTGCAGGTCTGTGATGGCGGAGTTGGCGGTGGAAACATAGGCCTCCACCGCGTGGGTTAGGGCATCCAGGCCGGTGCAAGCGGTTAGGTAGGGGTCTTTGGTCGTGGTGGTCAAGGGATCGATGAGGGAAACGTCAGGCACCACGGCCTTGCTAACGATGGCGATTTTCACTTGGCGCTTTTGATCGGTTATGATGCAAAATTGGGAAACATCAGCCGAACTCCCGGCTGTTGTGGGCAAGCAAATCAATGGGGGGATGGGCACCTCCACTTTGTCCGCCCCCTCGTAGTCCAAAATGTGACCTCCCGCCGCAGATACAATGCCGATGCCTTTGGCGCAGTCCATGGGGCTGCCTCCACCCACCGCCACAATGGCATCACAGCCTGTTTCTTGGTACAGGGCGGTCCCTGCGGTGACTTCGTTTACCCGGGGGTTAGGGGTTACATCCTTGAATATGACGTAGGGCAAATTGGCGCTTTCAATGCTTTTGGCCACCTGCCCGCTCCAACCGGCCTT
>CAZDRW010000003.1:14693-25686 GCA_964507555.1 uncultured Desulfarculaceae bacterium | reverse complement strand
GGCCGTAGATGGGGCCGGTGTAAGTTATTTCTCCTTTTTCTAGGCGGGGTTGCTCATTTGATGGTTCTTCTACTTCGAAGAGCCCTCCCGTGTCGGTTTTCTTGGCGATGTCACCCATAACCATGCGCGCGAATTCGCGCCGCCCGATGCGTTCGGCCAACCATATATTAAAAAGCTCGGACTGAAAGGCGTTCAGCATGAGGGAGCGCAGCCACTTATTGCGATGATCCCTCCCCCCCCTTGCCCCTTTTCCCTTTAGAATCCGGCGCCCCGCCTCGGCATTATCGCCAGCCATACCGAAGCGCTGATCGCCAAAATAGTTGGGCAGTCCGCGTTCAATAAGCGCCTGAGCCACGGCTTGCGCGCACGGCAACGCCTCGGGCCCTACTCCGCTCACCAACACTTTAAAGCGATTACCCAAAAGGTGGCCTCGTTTAAGTTTGTTGGCGTGCCGCTTGACCCAGTGCACCGTCAAGCCTAGCGACTCGCCCACCCTGCGCGCCGCCTCCGCCTCCGCCAGCGAGGGCATCGCCAGACTGAAAGTCTGCGTGCAGCGCGCTTCCTTGTCTTTCAGACCGGCGTAGCCCACATCGTTGGGGTGCAGGGCGAACTCTTTGGCCAGGAGCTGCACCACCTCCCTGGTTGTCATTCCATCGCGCTCGATGCGCAAATATATATGGGCGCCTTTTCCCTGGGGCTCGTAAAGCGGCAACTCATCCACCACGAAATGAGAAGGCTCTTCCTTTATGGTGCCGCCAATGCCAAATATCTCCGGTGTAATCAAAGGCAAATCGTGAAGCGATAAACGATCCATTAATGTCTCCTAAATGGTCCTACTTCCCCCAAAACCCTAGATGCGCCTACCTATCAACTGCCAGGTCCGAACCGCTCCAGATAATCAGCCAGCCGGAGCTTGCGCCGCGTGCTATCGGAACTCATAAAGCGAACCTTACCGAACACGGGCCTCTCCGGACCAAATGGCCGATCATAACGGCCCAGGCACCAGAAAATACCGGAGTAGGAATTAGGGTCGCGCCCATCCAGCGCGTAGCGGTTGTTCAATTCTATCATCCTTGCCAGCGCTGCCTGCGGGTTGGGCGACCATTCCAAGATCTTTTTACCCCAAAGCATGCGCATGTATCCCGCGATTACGCCATGGCGCAGCAGTTGGCGCTGGGCGGCATTCCATATCTCGTCATGAGTGGCCGCTGCTGCCAATCCATCTAACGAATATTGATATTCACGCTTGTCGCCGGCATGGGCCTTCAGCGTTGACAGGGCCCATTCAGGCAAGGACTCATAGCGATCATAATTCTCGCGGTATTGGCAGAAATTGTAACCCAGCTCCCGCCAGGTAACGAGTTGGTCAAGAAATGCTTCCGCCGAAGCGCTCATACCCCACCAGCCCTCCCGCCTGCCTTTTGATTCAAGGCTCAATAGGTGCGGCGCCCACATCTCGACCGCAGCCAACTCGTAAAATATTTGGTGAACTGAAATATGCCCAAAATGCAAATAGGGCGATAGCCCGCTGGTGAAGTCATCCTCTGGCTGGTTACGCTTTTCCGCGTAGCTCTGAAGCCCTACGTTCAAGAAGCGGCGCAACAGCTTTTGAGCGGTTTGGGCACCGCCCCGCATATCCACCGGCCCTGGTCCTTGGGGGAGCTTCACTTTGCTGATGGCTTTTCCCGATATCAAATCTTGCTTCACTGACGCCGGCCAGGCTCGAGCGATCCTGCGCGGCATCGCCGGCGGGCGAGGCAGTTTTCCTGCTAAAGGATCTGGGGCTGGCATTTCATTCAAGAACCTGGAAAGGCTCTTCTGCAGCCAACGCCGAAAATCATAGGCGCGGGCAAAGGCGTTACCCGGCGCGTCCAATGGCGTTAGGCCGCATGAATCCACAACCTCCAAACGCACGCCGATCTTAGAAGCCGCCGCCTTCAACATGCGGGGGATAAAAAAGCACGGATACCAGTCGCATACTACGGCGCAGGCCTTTTCCGCCCATGCCGCCAGCAACCCCTTCCCTACGCCTGGCTTCGGCTCGAGATAGGGATGATACAAGACTGATCGCTGGCGTAAGGCTTGCGCATTGTCGGCCATGCCCTGGGCAATAAAGGCGTGTAGCCTGGGTGAGGCATAGGGATAGTCGCAGCGCAGGGCCTCTAGCACTACCAGGCCTTTGCCCAATTTTCGGGCCCGGGCCGCAGCATGCTCCAAGCCAAAGTTCTAAGAGGTGCGCCGGGCGGTGGTCATCCAATACACCACATAGCCGCCCCGCGAATTTATGGGAGCCTTGTTTAGCGACTTAAGGCGCAAGTCTGGTGCTAGCATCTATGCTCCTCTTATGCTTGTTCAAACAGCATAAAGCTCTCGGCTCCACGGATTCAAGCTAAGTTGACAGGGTACATGGAATAACTCCACACTCTATAGATAACCAGTTCAGGGCTTTTAAATGGGAGGCTTATGCATGACTCATTTTCCCCGCCCCAAAATAGTGGTTAGCAAATGCCTCGGCTTCGAGGCCTGCCGTTGGAATGGGGAGGTGATTAATGACGAATTGACCAAGAAGCTTGCCTCGTTCGTGGAGTTCCTCCCAGTCTGCCCGGAAAAGGAAATAGGATTGGGAGTGCCGCGCAAGCCGGTGCGCCTAGTGGAAACGGAAGGCCGCATAAAGCTGGTGCAATTGGAAACCGGGCGGGACTGCACCCAAGAGATGCAATCCTTTTGTGAGTCCTTTTTGGGCGGGCTGGCTGAAGTCGACGGCTTCCTGCTAAAAGGGCGCTCTCCTTCATGCGGGCCGGTGGACGTTAAGATCTATTCCGGCACGCAAAAAGGCGCCGCCTCGCGCCGGGGACGGGGCATGTTCGGGGATCTGGTTCTGAACACGTATCCGGACGCCGCCGTTGAGCATGAAGGCCGCGTGCACAATTTTTCAATTCGCGAGCACTTTCTCACCAAGCTATTTTGCCTGGCCCGGTTCAGGGAGGTTAAGGCCAAAGGCGCCATAGGGGCCCTGGTGGGCTTTCACGCTGCGCACAAGCTTTTGTTGATGGCCTATAACCAGCAAGCCATGCGGCAATTGGGCCGCTTGGTGGCCAATACGGAGAGGCTGCCTCTTGGGCAAGTGCTCGCCACCTACGAATCTGGTTTAAAGAAAGCCCTCGCGCGAGGGGCTGCATACACTTCTCATATAAACGTTCTAATGCACGCCATGGGCTATTTTAAAAACCAATTGAACGAGCGGGAAAAAGCGCACTTTCTGGATATGCTGGAGCGTTTTCGTGGAGGCAAGGCCCCACTGAGTACGCTACTAGCGGTGCTGGGGGGGTGGATTGCACGCTGGGGCCAGGACTATTTGGCGAGCCAGGTCTATTTAAACCCTTATCCTTTGGAGCTGTTCGAGATCAGCGACTCGGGC
Source organism: uncultured Desulfarculaceae bacterium (assembly GCA_964507555.1). Lineage (GTDB taxonomy): Bacteria > Desulfobacterota > Desulfarculia > Desulfarculales > Desulfarculaceae > Desulfocarbo. Next base: position 22,268 of record CAZDRW010000003.1, on the reverse strand, counting down.
AAGGGGCGCGACTATTGATGCCCATCCCGGGTACCAGTCTCGAGCAAAATAAGAAAAGATTCCTTCACCTGTTCCCCGGCTAGCGCTTAGGAATCATTTTTCCGCTCTCTCCGATACCATTCCATGGTGCGCACGCATCCCTCGACCAGACCTACCTTTGGCTCCCAGCCAAGCTGCCTTTGGGCTTTAGCAATATCCAACAAGCTTCGCTTGATGTCCCCGGAACGGGGCGGTCCGAATTGGGGATCTAAACGACTGCCAACGGCCTTGGCCAGCGATTCATACAACTCTAAAGTGCTGGTGGGAACGCCGGTGCCTAAATTAAAAATCTCACCTGTTCCTTGCTGCAAAACCAAAAGATTGGCCCTTACCAGGTCCTCCACGAAAACATAATCCCTTATCATTCCCTGCGGCATGTCAGGAAAACGGTAGATCTTGCAGGTTTGGCCCGCCAACAGCTTTTCGCAGAAAATAGCCACTACCCCAGCCTCGGCATGCACCGATTGCCGTGGACCGTAAACATTGGCATAGCGCAGTATTGCAAAATCAATCCCATGCGACACGCTATAAGCATAGACATAACTTTCACCCAACTGCTTGTGGGCGGCATAGGGCGAAAGGGGCCTGGCCAGCGCCTGCTCGTTTATGGGAAGGTTGTCCTGCTCTCCGTAGATGGCCCCACCCGAGGAGATGAAGATAAACCTGGATACTCCGCTTTTCACCGAGGCATCCAACAGATTCAGCACCCCGATTCCATTTGTCTCCAGATCACGATCCGGGTGCTCAACCGAATAGGGAACCGAGACCTGGGCGGCATGGTGGTTAACCACATCGAACTTCTCTTTTTCCAAATAAGCACCCAAGGATTTGTCGGTTATGCTCATTTCGACAAATGCCGCAGAGGGATTGAGGTTCGCCAGCTTGCCGGTTGAAAGGTTGTCCAGGACTGTTACTTGATGGCCCTTTCGCACATAGGCGTCCACCACATGCGAACCTATGAAGCCGGCACCTCCAGTAACCAGTATCTTCATTATCCGTTCCTTTGACTTACGTGCCGCAACCGCACCCTGCTATCGTTTTTAAAGGCTTACCACTCTATTAAACCAGGTTTTTAACAAGGCCGCCGCATTTACTACGGCGATACAGCATCTCAACTGGGTTTGGCATGAACTAGCAACCCCGCCATTAAATAACGCCAGCCCCCAGGAGGGCCGGCGTCGTTGATTCCGCGCACGGTTTGCGGTTACTACTTTTTCTCTTTAGCGGCTGGCTTAATTTCCTGAGGAACGGCTTTCGCTTCAACCCTTATAACATGGCATTTGCCGCAGGTTATGGGCCCGCTCTTGTTGCCCTTGGCCGTCATGCCCTGGTGGCATGATTTGCATTTGGTATGCATGGCCAACCTTAGCGGCACCGGATTTTCGCCGGCCTGGGGCTTGGCCACGTGGCATTCGGAGCAATTAACTTCTTGGGGCCCTTTGTTGTTGTAGTAGGTATCAAAGTCGTGATGGCAAGTAATGCACTCGATCACCCCCGCGTGGTTTTCATGAGTAAAGCGCACCAAAGGACGCTCATGCTTTCCCAGCGATTCGCTGTTAAGCATCATGATGGCGTCTTGGGACCAGGCCAAGGGGACGGCCGCGAACAAAGCCAGCAAAACCAGGGCCAGTATCGGCTTGCCATGCCTCATGTCTACTCCTCCCCGCCGGTTTCATCAGGACCCGCCTCGGGTTCCTCGTCCTCCTCCTGGGGGATGAACTTCTCCGGGATGATCATGCTCTCCACAATGATTTCTTTGAAAGAAAGCACTTTAATGCCCAATTTATATTCTTTGTTCAGATCGTTAATCTGGTCAAAACAGTTGTGACAAGGCACTATGATCATTTCCGCGCCGGTGGCCTTTATCTGCTCGGCCTTAATGCGACCCGAAATCATACGCCGCTTCTTGAACTCGGCGCCCATGGGGATGAATCCGCCGCCGCCGCCGCAGCAGTGGTTGTATTCGCGGTTGGGATCCATATCGCGGAAGTCAGTGCAGAGCGCCTGAGCCAGTTCCCGGAGCATTTGCGAGAGTCCAGCGCTACGCGCTTGGTTGCACGGGTCCTGAATGGTTACCGGCACGGTCACCTTTTTGTCGGGGTCTATCTTAATCCGGCCATCCCGCACTATGTATTCCCAAAAAAGTTGCACCGCGTGCTTGACCGGCACCGGCGTCTTGCCGCCGGGCAGCCCAAGGAAGTATGGGCCTTCAAAAGCCGCCGAGCGGTAGGCGTGACCGCACTCGGTGGTGAGTATCTGCTCTACGCCCAACTCCACCGCAGCATCATACATGAGCTTGACCGCATAGCCGGCCACTTCCTTATTGCCCGCGAACATAGCCAGGTTGGTGCAGTCCCAGCCCTTGCTGGGCACGGTCCAATCCTCCTCGGCCACGTGCAGAATCTGAGCCATCTGGCCCACATCCTGGGGATAGTAGGCAGGTTCGCGGGGGTTGACCGTGTACATATATTTGGCGCCCTTCACATCCACCGGGATGGTCAGTCCGGCCACCTCCTCGCCATACTCCTCCGCCATCCACGCGCAGGTCTCCAGCCAGTCCTCCTGGCTGACCGCCATCTGGTTCCCCGTGGTGCGGATGTTCTCCACGGCCTTGGCCAAGCTCTCCGGCACCACTCCCTGGGAGTTGCATACCGCCCGTCCCACGCCGATCATGGTTGCCATGTCTATGCCAAAGGGGCAGAACTGGGAGCAGCGGCGGCACATGGAGCATTGCCCCCACAGAACCTCATAGGCATCCTTAAGGAACTGACGGTCCACATTGCCCTTGCGTTTGTACATTTCCCCCACGGTGGTCTTGACCTTGTAGGCCGGACTCAGCTTGGGGTCTTTGTCATGGGCCAGATAGAAAAAGCAGCTCTCGGCACAGAGACCGCAGCGGGCGCAGATATCCAGCCAGCTGCGCATGCGAGCGCCGTTGTTGGTATTTAAGATGCTCTGGATTTTCTGGACATTAACCGGGCGGTCGTCCCGCTCCGGAGTCTCCTGAACCTGAACATCCTCGGCTGGCTCGGTCATCTCCCGTCCTTTCCCAAAAGCGGTTCACCCCCTCTTGGCGGCCTGCCTTCGCTTTCTACCAAGTGCGGGCGCCCAGACGTCCATACTGGTCGCGGCGCCCTCCCATTTCCGTGCCTATGAAGGCGCGGGTGAAAAAGAATAGCATCAAGTGTCCCAGCTTGCTGAAGGGCACGATGATCATCAGCACTTCGCTGCACAGGATGTGCAGTACCAACCAGGTCATGTAATCGTTGTACTGATGATAGGCCAGGTAGCCGGTCACGAACGGCGCGGCTGTCAACAAAAGCAGCACGTAATCCCAAAGGGAAGAAAGTATGCGAACCTCGGGTCGCACCAAACGTCGCACAAAAAGGAACACCACGCAAGCCATCAGAAGCAGCGCTCCCCAATCCGCCAACTGGTCCGGCAGGGTGGGAAGACTCCAGCCAAAATACTCTTTCCACATGATGTTATGGGCGCCCAGGAAGATGGGAACGCCCAACAGGCATAGGTGGAAGAGGAAGAAAACCAGCCCGAACACGGGCTGCTTGCGGAGGGAAAGGCTGCCCCACGGCAGCAGCCAATGATAAATGGATCGCCAGGACCAAGCTGCGTTAAAATGATCCCAAAAGATCTTGTCCCGTTCCAGGCTCAGCCCGAAATAAAAAGCCGCTCGCACCAGCAATCCACCAATGAAGATAATAAAAGTCAGCCAAAGGGCCGGGCCGGTCAAAAACTCATATAAGGCTTGCATCGGCGCCTAGCTCCCTGTTTTAAAGACCAACAGTGGCTCACCAACCGTCGAGTCGGTTATAATAAAGGTAGCCTCAGGATGATACACTATTGAATAAGTCGCGTACAAGGGGGTTTAGCCTGCCCGCCAAAAGCAGTGTGCCATGTTAACGAACCGGACCTTGTCTGCCGATAATACTATTAAGCGGAGGCGAAGTCATGGAACCTACACGGCAAGCTCCCCAAATCCAGCAACCGCCGCCCCGTTTAATGGTTCCGGAGGCTCCGGGACAAATAATTCCGGCAGTTTGCGTGCTGGGTCGTCAAGTCCCCGTGCGCTGGCTGCGGGCCTCCTCAACCGTTGTTCGGGTGCAACGCCTGGATTAAGCCCCGGCCAAGGGCAACTCACGCCATAGGCTTACTGCCTGGGGCGTGACTTTGGCCTGCACCACCCGCATGGCCACACCGGCCCGGCGGGCGCGGTGGAAAATGCGCGCATAGTCAGGATCAATGTCGTCTGCCGGCATAAAGGCCTCGGCGTCGCGGCGCTGCACTATGTAAAGCATGGCCGCGCCTGCGCCCTGCTTTTTAAGCTTAATCAGCTCCTCGAGGTGCCTAGCCCCGCGGGTGGTTTTAGCGTCAGGAAAGCGCGCCAGGCCGCCCGCGGCCAGGGTCACGTTTTTTACTTCCACGAACAGCTCTCCCGCAGGCCCCCGGGCCCACAGATCAATGCGGCTGTGAGGTGAAACCTTGACCTCGCCACGGTATTCATGGCAATCAGCAAACAAATCCATGACCTTGAGACGGGCGGCTTCCAAGGCCAGGCGGTTGGGCAGCATGGTGTTGATGCCGACCCACCCGCCGTTGATGCGAATCATCTCCCAGGTGTGGGTGGTGCGCCGGCCGGGTTTGTCCTGGAGGCTCAAAAAAACCGGAGCCCGGTCCTCCATGCAGCCCCGCATGGAGCCGGAATTGGGGCAATGGGCCGTAATGACGGCACCGGATTCCAACTCCACGTCAGCCAAAAATCGCTTATAGCGCCTTATGAGCTTGCCCGGCACCAAAGGCAGGGGAAAGCGCCAGCGCACATCGGAAAGCGACGTTGCGTTGAGGGATGGCATAACCTTGCTTATCCGGCCTTATTGCAACGACTCGGCCAAGGCCTTTGGATCGCTGACCGGCTGTTGGCAGGCGAAGTCGCGGCACACATAGGCCGCCGCCCCGCTCTGGGTTAATTTCATCTTGGCAGTAAACGGCGCCAGCCTGGCTAAACGTGCACCCGCATCTCCACCGGTTTTTAGGAGCAAGGCCCGGTTGGGCAGGAAAGCTTTCTGCGCCACGGATAAAAGCTCTAGGGTTGTTGCGTCGTCGGGCTCGCCCACCACCACCACCTCTCTGGTCGGCCCCAAGGTGAAGTCCACTGCTGCCATGAATTGAGTATAGGCCATGGGTTGCTGCACTATCTGGACGCTCATGGCGCTCATCAGCTTTTGCGCTCTCTTTTCCCAAGCGCTGTCGCCGGTCAGCCGGGCCAAACGCAATAGGTTGAGCGCCATTACCGAATTGCCCGAAGGTGTTGCGCCGTCATAGAGATCCTTTTCGCGCACGATCAGGTCTTCACCGTGATGGGGCGTGAAAAAATAGCCCTGGTGCAGATCATCCCAGAAAAGTCGGCCCGCCTCACCGGCCAGTTCCAAAGCCGCCTCCAGGTGGGCGGGATCGAAAATCGCCTCATACAATTCGAGCAAACCCCAAATCAGGAAGGCGTAATCGTCTAGATACCCAGTGCCCTTGGTTTCGCCCTGCCGCCAACGGCGGCATAGACGGCCCTCATCGTCGCGCATTTCCTGCAAGACAAATCCGGCCGCCCGGGCGGCGGCCGCGCCATACTCGTCTCGTCCAAGCGCCGCGGCGCCCTTGGCCAGGGCCGCTATCATGAGCCCGTTCCAGGCAGTAAGCACCTTGTCGTCCTTGAGGGGCAGTTCGCGCTTCTCCCGCGCGCTATATAGGCTCTCGCGCGCCAGGGCCAGACGGGCCCTGACCTCATCCTCGCTCAGGCCATAATGCTGGGCCAAGGGTCCCAGCGGCTTGTTCTCCCAGATGATGCTGCGGCCGTGCTCGAAGTTGCCCGCCACGCTGATGTCATAGTACTTGCAAAACAACTGGGCCGATTCCGGATCGCCCAGCACCTGGCTCACCTGCTCCGGGGTCCATACGTAAAAGAGGCCCTCCTCGCCATCGCTATCGGCATCCTCGGCTGAATAGAACGCGCCCTCAGGCGCCGTCATGTCGCGCAGCACGTAAGTGAAGATATCGCGGGCGGTCTGGGCGTAAAGCTGGTTTGCCGTGACCTGATAGGCTTCCAAGTAGGCCATAGCTAAAAGCGCCTGGTCGTATAGCATTTTTTCAAAGTGCGGCGCCAGCCAACGCTCATCCACCGAGTAGCGGTGGAAACCCAGCCCCAGATGGTCCCAAATGCCGCCCCGCCGCATGGCCTGCAAGGTGGACTCCACCATTTCCAGGGCCTTGGAGCCCGGTTCCCTGAGATGCCAACGCAGGAGCATGGTCAGATGATGGGGAGTGGGGAACTTGGGCGCCGCGCTAAAGCCGCCCCATTTGGCGTCAAAGGATTTGAACATCTGCCAATAGGCCTTCTCCAAAACCTTGAGGTCCAATTTAGCCTTTTGGGTGCTGGCCCGGGGGCGGATCGCATCAGTGATATTGTCGCCAGTGGTTAGTATCTTATTACGGTCCTCATGCCAAAGACGGCTGATATTGGCCAGGACGTCCAAAAAACCCGGGCGGCCCAGCTTGCTGGTCTTGGGGAAATAGGTTCCGGCGAAAAAAGGTTTCTTATCCGGGGTCAGAAAGAGGCTCAATGGCCAACCGCCCGAACCGGTTAAGGCCTGGCACACGGTCATGTAAACGCTGTCCACATCGGGCCGTTCCTCGCGATCCACCTTTATGCTCACAAAATCGCGATTCAAGGCCTTGGCCACCTCCGGGTCCTCAAAACACTCATGGGCCATGACATGGCACCAATGGCAGGTGGCGTAACCAACAGAAAGGAATACTATTTTACCCTCGGACTTGGCTTTGGCAAAGGCCTCGTCTCCCCAAGGCAGCCAATCCACCGGATTATCAGCGTGCTGCAGCAAATAAGGGCTTTTCTCAAGTGCCAAGCGGTTGGGCATTTAGTTTTCTTTCAGCCTGTTTTTCGCTGCGTTACCAAGAAAAAAAAGAAGGGCCGGCCCCCATGAGCCATTCACTCCCCTCTTTTTCCCACTCTAGTTGGCAGTTAACCAAGAAACCGTTAGCCTTTTTCCACGATCTCGCCTTTGTGCTTGGTGCCGCACATGGGGCAAGTGATGTCGATCTCTTTTTCATCGCCAATGAACTTTTCACGCAGCTTATCCGGCGCCATGAAACTTATATCGCCGCACGCGCAGGCGGGACACTCGGCATGAACCTCAAATCTTTTCTTTTTGGACATTACGGCTCTCCTAGTGGTCAGTCAGGTTCATCAAAAAGCCGGACCGCTCCGGCCGCCAATACTTTTAAGGTAAGGATTGTGTGGCTCAGGCGCAAGGAGCCTGCAATATCCATCTCAACCTGGTCGCATCTGACACTTGACCAGCACGGCACGAGTGCAGCATCTTATGGTTATGAAAACGGTCATTGGAACCCAACGGTGCCACGAAATAGGGAAAGCCCGCCAAGGGCTGCCCGGAAAGAAATAACATGTTGTACCTGCACCCCCTGCTCCAATTTTGCCTGACCATGCTCTCG
>CAZDRW010000003.1:0-14683 GCA_964507555.1 uncultured Desulfarculaceae bacterium | reverse complement strand
GCTTTACCTTGGCATCCAGCGCTTTCGTTCCCTGCATCTTGGCCAACAAACGGCTTTTTCCCGTAAGCGTCACATTTTGCTGGGCAAGATCGTGCTGGGCGGCTGGTACCTCGGCATGGCCGGCGGAGTATACATGACCAAGACCTTTTGGCAGCGCAGCTTCATGACCGGAGACCATGCCGTAATCGCCGCCATCATGGCACCGCTTATCGCCTGGGGCTTAATTTCAGGTCTATATTTGGAGTTTTCGCCCCGCAAGCGGACCCTGCTCCCCCTCTTACACGGATTCAGCAATACAGTCTGCGTGGTCTTGGCTTTGTGGCAAATCTTTGAAGGCTGGGAAGTTTTGCAGGAATTTGTCTTGAAGCTGTAGTTTTAAAAAGCTCTTTAGGATTTTTGGGGAAAAACCGATTATTAATAGTAGAGGCTAACCCCTATGCTGGCAGACGGTGCGGCCGGCGGTTGTAAAGCAAGGAATAGCACCCCATAATTAGCCAAATGGGGATGCTTTCCCGATTATAAAAGGCAAAAGATCCATGACTAAAATAGATCAATTGCATCCTGGGCAAATTGGCCAGCCCCCAAAAGCGCCCGAAACCGACTCTAAAAGTGGCGGTGAATTCGCCAAGCTTTTGGACGACGCCTTGGGGTTGCAGGAGGAAGGCCCGGCTAAAACCTCCGGCACCGCTCCATCATTTGCCAAGATGGACGGCATGGTTAAAAGCGCACCACCTGAAGCTCCCGGAGCCGAGCTCACCTCCTTGCAACGCGAAGGCGTGGAGCGGGCCGAGCGGGCCCTAACTTTATTGGAGCTATACGCCGAGCGCTTGGGTCAAACCGATTTAAGCCTAAAGGAACTGCAACCCTCTTTGGCGGCCTTGGAGCAAGAGGCCAAGGGCCTGGCCGAGGTGGCGGACCACCTGGAGCCCGGCGACCAATTGCACGGGATCGTGCAAGAGGTGCTGATGCGGGTGGCTGCGGAGAGCGTCAAGTTCAACCGGGGCGACTATCTCACGACCTAGGCGCTGCGGGGCAAAACCTGGCATGTCCAAGGCCAGCTTTTGTAGAGGGCCTTGGGGGATCGGATCAAGTACCATAAGGGACGATTTCTTTGAAATCGTCCCTTGTTTCATTCTAACTACTAGCATCATCTTCGAGGCATGACGAGTAAGCAGGGATTGACTTTTATTTTTAAAGTGTATATACACGCTATGTGGGGTTGGCAACGCTAGTCAGTACGCAAAGAAGGCTTCCTACCCTACCATACCAATAATGGTATTATTTGCAGGATATTTACACTATTAGCCATGCCTGGCACGACAACAATTCAGAGATGCCACCCAAAGCAAAATTAGAGTTAAAGGGTCATGTCGTAGCGAATGGGTATTTTCCTGTAGATATAAATATGTAATTACACGCTTATCCATAAAATACTTTAACCTACAAACTTGAGCCGAGGCATCCCGCGCAGCAAGGAGGCACTTATGTCAGATGTTTACCAAGGATTGAGAGCGCACTTGGACAAAATGCCGGGTGGCTTCCCGGCCACAGACAGCGGCGTTGAAATTAAAATCCTGAAACAATTGTTTACCCCGCAAGAGGCCCAAATGGCCCAACTCCTCCGTCTCAAGCTGGAACCAGCCGAGGTTATTGGCCAAAGAGCGGGCATGACGCCTGAGGCCGCGGAGGAGCTATTGAAAGAAATGTCGCGCAAGGGCTTGATATTCAGCATTGAAGCTGAAGGGCGGCCCCCGGTATTCATGGCCTCCCAATTCGTGGTTGGCATCTGGGAATACCATGTGGACAGGCTGGACCCGGAGTTTATAAAAGCCACTGACGAGTACTTCCCCTTCTTGGCCAAAGAGGCGTTTAACCACATGCCTCAGCTCCGCACCATCCCCGTGGAGAAAAGCGTGGCCGCCGACATGAAAATTCTTTCCTATGAAACGGCGGCTGAGTTGGTTAAAAAGCAGAAAAAGTTCCTAGTCGCCCCCTGCATCTGCCGTAAAGAGCATCAGATAAATGGTGGTGGCTGCGGCAAGCCTTTAGAAACCTGCCTAGTTTTTGGCTGGGGCGCTGACTACTATGAAAGAAATGGCCTAGGCCGCATTATCACTTTACAAGAAACTCTAGATATTCTCCGCCAAGCCGATAAGGCGGGCCTGGTGCTGCAGCCCAGCAACAGCCAGGAGATCACAAATATATGCTGCTGCTGCGGCGATTGCTGCCTGGCACTCTTAAACATGAAACGGCATCCCGCCCCGGCCACGATCTGCTCCTCGCCTTTTTGGGTGCGGGCCGATTGCGAGGCCTGCGATGGCTGCGAGACCTGCCTGGAGCGTTGTCAAATGGAGGCGCTTTCCATGGAGGACGACGTGGTTGCTGTGACTACGAAACGCTGCATAGGCTGCGGTCTTTGCGTGTCAACCTGCCCCAGAGGAGCCTTAAGCCTCATCCGCAAGCCGGGCTACAAGGAGGACGAGGTGCCGGCAAACCCCATGGAGGCGCTAAAGCGCAGGGCTGAACTTCGGGCCAGGTCAAAGCAGGAGTTGGCCTCCAAGCTGGAGAGGCATCAACGGATTTGATAGGGAATCGCATGATTTGCAGACCGGGATGATCTAAGCCAAAAGGGGCCGAGCACTAAGGTGAGGGGTGAACCTAATCTATAATCACGGGCAGGACGTTAAACCGTCCTGCCCGGTTTTTTAACTATATGTCTATTTATTTTGCCGTCCGTCGATTATCACCCCGCCCACGGCTTCCAAGCTTTTCTTCTCTTTCCAAGCTTCATGGCGCGCATTGCGTTCGGCCTGGGCCTTGGTGTTCTGGCCGGCGCGGTAGATCACTTCGTTGCCGGTATCCTCCACCGGCCCTTGCTTGACATTGCCGCCTGCCTTTTCCTGCTCCAGCATCATTTGGATGGTCTCATCGCTAACCCCGGCCTTTTTTAGCTTAATCACCTCATCGGGCGTCAAACCCCAGGCGGTGCCGGCCCCAAGCAAGCCAAGAATCATTAGTATTAGTGTTATCTTCATGTCGCACCTCCCTGGGCCGGCGTTGACAGGCCGCCCCCCATGCCCTAGACTGGCCGCAGTTCACGGCAAAGACATCTAAACTAAGCAACAGACCTTTCATCACCTAGCCGGCGCGGCAAAGAAAAAGCTTTTCATGACCGTGCAAATGTCTACCGCTAATATTATAACGCTTTCCCGGCTGCCGCTGCTGCTCTTGGTGGTGGTCCTGCTTTATTTTCCCTGGGCCTGGGCGCTGTTTACGGCTCTTTGTCTCTTGCCGGTCTTATATCTCATGGATTGGTTTGACGGCTATGTGGCCCGCTATAAGCACCAGGTTACAGACCTTGGCAGCGTTTTAGACATCGCCTTGGACCGGGTGGTGGAAAACGTGCTGTGGATCGTTTTCGCCCATCAACAAAAAATCCCGGTATGGATTCCCATTTTATTCATAGTGCGCAGCTTCGTGGTGGACGGGCTACGCGGCTATGCCTTGGCCGCGCGCGGGCAAAGCGCCTTTGGCATGATGCACTCCAAATGGGGCCGATTTCTGGTGGCGGGTCGTTTCATGCGGGGATTATACGGCCTGGCTAAAGGCCTTGCCTTCGGCGCTCTCACCCTCACTTCGGCGATAACCGCCCTTGGCCCCGAAGCCGTAAAAGATTGGAGCTGGATGTTCTGGGCAGAGCCGGCTTTGGTATACTTATCGGTAGGGCTATGCGTTGCGCGCGGAGTGCCGGTTTTATTGGACACACGTGACCTCCTGGAAAACCCCGACCTGGGACGAAATTGATAGCCTATGGCCATCCCCGGCAAAGCAGCCGCTTTCTTTGATGTGGACCGCACCCTGGTGGGGCCGCACTCCATGGAACGGCTATTCATACCCTTTCTGATCCGCCGGCGCTATTTGCGGGCCGCTGATCTGGCCCGCTTCCTGGGGTACATGGCCGTAAACCTGGGCGGTTCTTCCGGCGAACTCCTTCATACCAATAAACGTCATTTCAAAAACAAGGATCCAAAGGAGCTTGACCGCCTGGCCGAAGAGTGCTTTCACATGCGCATCAAACCCTTGATGAGCTTCGCCGGCCGCCAAGCGGTTCAAGAGCATCACTCCAGGGGACATTTGGTGGTCCTGGTTACCGGCTCGTTAAAACCTTTGGCCGAGCAGATCCGCCGGGAGTTGAAAGCTGACTTAGCCGTAGCCGCCCGCCTGGAAGTTACTGACGGAACGCTCTCGGGCGCGCTGGCCAACCGCCGGCCCTATGGCCCGGAAAAAGCCCGACTGGTCCTGGAAATTGCGCAAGTCCACAATCTGGACTTGGCGCAGTGCTACGCCTACGGAGATCATCGTTCCGATGTTGATCTGCTGCGCTTGGTGGGCAACCCCAGGGTGGTTAACCCCAGCCTCGGCCTGCGCAGCGAGGCCCGCAGGCATGGTTGGCCCATTTTGAAATTCTGACCTTACCCCCAAAAATAGCCAGGCAGAAAAAGGAAGCGGCTCCGGGAACCCTAACCGCTCAAGGCGCGCATGACCTCGCGGGCGATCGTGAGTTCCTCATTGGTGGGGATGACGAGTAGGGCGGACCTGCTCTGCGGGGTGCTGATGATCCCGGCCTCTCCCCCGATGATCGCTCGGTTGAGAGCCGAATCCAACTCAAGACCTATCCCTTGCAGACCAGCAAAAAGCGCTTCGCGCACCTGCCAGGCGTTCTCTCCGATGCCGCCGGTGAACACCACGGCGTCAGCCCCGCCCAGGTGAAAGTAATAGGCTCCCAAATATTTCCGCAAGCGGTGCACGAACATAGCGAAAGCCAAGGCCGCGCGGGGGTCCCCGGCTTCCTTGGCCTGGATCACCTTGCGCAGATCACGGCCCTTGCCGCCGATGGCCTTGAGGCCCGAATCCTGGTTGAGTTGGCGCACTACCTCCTGGGCCTCAATACCGGCCTGTTCGGCCACGTAGGTGATAATGGCCGGGTCCAGATCGCCTCCCCGGGTGCCCATCATAACGCCCTCCAACGGCGTAAGTCCCATGGAGGTGTCCAGCACCCGGCCCCGGTCCCAGGCGGTCAGACTGGCGCCGTTACCCAAGTGGGCCGTGATCAGCTTCAGTTCTTCCGCCGGCCTGCCCAGCATCCGCGCCGCCGCCAAGGTGACATATTGGTGGGAGCTGCCGTGAAAGCCGTAGCGCCGCACTCCATAATGCTCATACCACTGCCAGGGCACGGGATAGAGATAGGCATAATCGGGCATGCCTTGATGCCACATGGTGTCAAAGTGGGCCACCTGCCCCACGTCGGGTAACCGCTCCAAGCAGGCCCTTATGCAAACGATCGCCGGAGGCAAATGGAGAGGGGCCAGTTGGGTCAGCGCTTGCAGGTCTTGAAGCACTCGTGTGTCCAAGATGGTGGGCCGGGTGAAAACCTGACCGCCGTGCACCACCCGGTGGCCCACGGCGCCGATCCGCTCCAGACCAGGCAGGCGGCCGGGAGCGGTGAGCTGGGCCAAGACGTGGGTCAGCGCTTCATCGTGTCCCGAACACGCAATACGCTCTTGGCCGCCCTTTTCACACTGCCAGCTATGGCTGGCCAGAGCCTCTTGCTTGGACTCCCCCATGCGCTCCACCAAGCCGGAGGCCAGCACCTCCTCGTCCGGCATAGACAAAAGCTTGTATTTAAGCGATGACGAGCCCGCGTTGAGTACCAAAACTAGCATGGAAAGCGCTTCCCAAAATCACGCTTGGTCAACAGGGCATCAAGCCGCATGAAAACCTCTGTCAGCCTGCTAGGCGTTAAGATGCTTGTACTTGTCAAGATGGCGCACGGGCGGTAAAAGCGCGTCCCGGCGGAAGGGCTCGGCCAGGACCTCTGCCGCGCCGTCTATGACCGCGTCGATGACCGTGGGCTTGCCCGATGCCAGCGCGGCTTGCACAGCGTCCTTGACTTCGGCGGGTGTTTGCACGCGATAACCTTCCGCGCCCATATCTCGGGCTATCTGGGCAAAGTCGGGATTATTAAGATTGGTGCCCACGAAACGGTTGTCGTAGTAGTCAATCTGGTTTTTCTTCTCAGCTCCCCACTGGTTGTTGTTGAACACCACGGCGATAACCGGTAGTTCCTCACGCACCGCGGTCATGACCTCGGCGATTCCCGAAATGCCGTAAGCGCCGTCTCCTTGCAATGCGAACACGGGCCTCTTGGGAGCGCCCACCTTGGCGCCCATGGCTAAGCCGTAGGCAATGCCGCAGTTGCCCCATGACAGTGCAGCCAGAAATTGGCGGGCATTCTGCGAACCGAAGTAGGAGTTGGCCATGGAACAGGTGTTGCCCACGTCAGTGGTGACGATCGCCTCGGCCGGCATGACCTGGGCCAAGGTGGAAAGGAGTTGCCGGGGATGCATTCCGTTAGCCGGTTGCGCGGCCCAGGCATCAAGCTCATCCTGCCAGGCCTTCTTGGCTGCGGCCACTTCAGCCAAGATGGCTTGCTTACCCTCGCGGCCGGGCTGGATGCTCTTTAACTGAGCCAGCATTGCCCGGGCAAACGCCGCGCAGTCTCCTGCTATGCCCACGCTAACCGGCCGGTTAAGTCCCAGCTGGCGATGGTCCGCATCCACCTGGACAATTTGGGCGCCCTTGGGCCAATAGTCGATATCGTACTGCGGCAGGGTGCCGAAGGGTCCCAAGCGGGTGCCTAGGGCAAGCACCACGTCAGCCTGGGCGATGGTGCGCATGGCCGCTTTGGAACCGCAGTAGCCTATGGGGCCCACCGCCAAAGGATGTCCCCAAGGGAACGAATCATTATGCAGGTAGGTGTTGACCACCGGGGCGGTGAGGTATTCGGCCAGGGCCTTTACCTCATCCACACAATCGGCCATGGAAACGCCGCCGCCAGCCAGGATCACCGGGCTCTTGGCCCCCGCTAATATTTGAGCCGCGTTCTTCACATCTTCTTCGCGTCCCGGCCCTCGCTTCACATCAGGGGTGGGGTAAATTTGACAGTCTATGTCGCCATAGAAATAATCGCGGGGGATATTCAGCTGGGTCGGTCCGTTTTCCGCCTTAGCGATATAAAAGCAGCGGCGGGTGAGCTCGGCCATGCGCTCCGGCCTATTCACCCGCACTTGGAACTTGGTGCAGGCTGCGAACCAGGGCATCTGGTCCAGCTCCTGAAAACCGCCGTTGCCCATGCCCATGGTACCGGTCTCGGGGGTTATGGCTACCACCGGTGAATGGGCCCAAAAGGCGGCAGTTATGGCCGAAACAAAATTGGCTGCCCCCGGCCCGTTCTGGGCGATGCAGGCCTGGGGCCTTCCGGTGACCCGAGCCAAGCCGTCAGCGGCATGGGCGGCGGCTTGCTCGTGCGCCACGGAAACAAAACGGATGCCCGCTGCGGGAAACAAATCCAGCGCGTCCATGTAGGCGCTTCCCACGATGCCAAAAATCGTATCAACCTTTTCCGCCACCAAAGTCTCGACCAGCGCCTCGGACGGCGTCATTAATGCCATGATGTTTTCCTCCAATTATTCGGACAAAAGCCTGGGGCCGCTCTCAGCAATCGGCAATCCGCCGCCCCTACCTTTCCAGTTCTTTTTTCATTGATCTGGCCATGAGCTTTTCATAGAGGCCCGGAGCCAGACGAGTGATTATGCGGGTCAACTTGCCCACTGGCGACAGCACCAGAAGGCGCTTGTTTTTCATAGCGGCCTTTAAAACGGCCTCAGCCACCTCATCGGGCTCCGAGATGCGCCCCAGCGTGGATTGAGAATGCTTGGTGGCGGTTCCGTCGCCGTCCAGGGCCGCGGCGGCTATGCCGGTTCTGGTGAAACCCGGGCAAACCATGAGAACATCAACTCCCTCGCCCGCAAGCTCGGTGCGCAGCGAGTCGAAAAGGCCGTGCAGCGCGTGCTTGCTCGCACTGTAGCCAGTGCGTCCCAACAGAGGAGCGAATCCGGCGATTGAGCTGATAACAATGATCTGACCGCGCCGCTCCAATAGCGAAGGCAAGGCTGCTATGGTGCAGTGCAACGCACCGAAAAAATTTACCCCCATGACGCGGTGAAAAACCTCGATCTCGGTCTGGGCAAAGCCACTGCGATGGGTGATTCCCGCGTTGTTAATGAGAACATCCACGCCTCCCAAAAAGGAGATGGCCTGCTCCAGGGCATCCTGACAGGAGCCTTGATCGCTCACATCACAGGCCAATCCCCAGGCGGCATGCCCTTGGGCTTTTAGTTCCTCGGCTTGCTGGCCAATTGCGCCGCCATCAAGATCCAAGAGGGCCAAGCGGGCTCCGGCTTGGCTGAAGCGCCAGGCAAAGGCCCTGCCCATGCCGCCGGCCGCACCGGTTATTACCACGCTCTTGCCGCTGTAGTTGCGCACCCTGGGTTCCCTATCCTTTAGTCTTCTTGCCGAAGCGTCGGCGAAAATTCCGCGAGGTCTGTCACAGCAGCTCCTTGGTGTCATCACCTCGGGTCGGCTCAGGTGCATCCAGAGCTTGGCCACTCTCTGGCGCCATACGGTCTACCGGCTTGGTCGCAGGCGGCGTCGACCTTTTAGGATCAGCCTCCGCCACGGTGGTGACGTCCCGGGCCTGAAGAAATAATTCGAACACTTCCCGAGTTGATTTTTGCGGCTGGTAGCCGAACTCTTCCTTGAGCCGCCGGTTGGACAGCACCGGCCGGTACTGCAGGAAGCCGACCTGCTCCGGTCCGTATTGGGTTAGCCTTAGTTTGCTCAACACCCATAAGGCTCCACGCAATAGCCAGGCAGGCAAAACGACATAGCGCTTACCCAAACGCTGGGCTATCTCCGGCATGGTCAACACGCCATCGCCCGCCAAATTAAAGATGCCCTCGCCACCTTCTCGCACGCCTTTGACAATAGCCATCACCACATCCTGGTCCCAAATAAAAACAAAGGGGCTTTGGGATCCGGACACGCCCAAGATCATCTTCTTGTCAAAGAGCGCTGTAATTTGATTGTTGGCGCTGGCGCCCAGAATGACACCAGGCCGGAATATCAACTGCTTCAATTCGGGGCTGCGCTCCCGCCAGCGGGCCAACATCTCTTCCACTTGACGCTTGTGATCCGAATAGGCGAACTCCGGGTTTCCCCTGATCGCATCGTCCTCACAGAGCCATTCCGGGCTATCTGCATAATAACCATAAGCCGCGCCGCTGCTGGTGTAGACAAAGCGGCCTACTCCCGCTGCCAAGCAGGCCCGCAGAAGGCTCCTGGTGCCGCGCACCTCCACCGCATGGGCCGTCTCGCGGTCGCCGCGCGGCCCAGGCGTCACGATGGCCGCCAAATGCACAAGGGTGTCAACCTGGTATTCAGCCAATGCGCGGGTGAGTTCCTCTGAGCGGATATCGGCGGTGACATAGGTCACGTTGGGCAGGGGCTCGGCGGGCGGCCGGATATCGCTGGCGATTATGGTGGTGATGCCGCCTGGCTCTGCGGATAAAGCCTTCACCACCAAGCGTCCGAGGTAGCCCTCGGCGCCGGTAATTAAAACCGATCGCGCTCCTGTTTGCTGTGCTTGATCCATTTAGGCTGACTCCGCGATCGGCCGGCGCGACCAGAAGAAGGACACGGCAAGACCGGCTATGATGTGCCAGATGCCCCACCACGCCGCGATTATGGCCATACCACCCAGGCCATCGAAAAAGTCGAAAATTAGTATCAGCCCCAGAGCGCTGTTTTGGATGCCCACCTCTATCGCCACCGCCCGTACATCGCGCGCGGGAAGCCTGGCCAAGCGGCCCGAGGTGTAGCCCAAACTAAGCGCCAGGGCGTTGTGGATGAACACCACAACCACCACCAGGCCGATAACCTTAAGAAAAATGTCCCAATTGGCCGAAAGCGCCAGTCCCACAACCCCAAGAAAAACAACCACCGAGAATATTTTGAAAGCTGATCGTACCTTCACCACCAACCGCGGCCACAGCTTGGATACAGTGATGCCCAGGGCCAAGGGTACTCCTAAAATCATAAAAATGGTGGTGAACACATCCCAAGGGTCGAGGCTCACTCTTCTCAGAATGGGTGCCGTGGCCGGGTTGAGGCTGCCCCAAATAGCCAGGTTCAGCGGCGTCATAAATATTGCCGCCGCAGTGGAAACGGCGGTCATGGACACGCTCACCGCAGCGTTGCCCTTGGCAAGATAGGTCATGATGTTGGACAAGTTGCCGCCGGGGCAGGAGCCGATGAGGATCATGCCCAGAGCCATGGAAGGTACGGGATTTATAACCAGCGTCAGCAGGAAGGTAAAAGCGGGCAGCAGAATGAATTGGGCGAACAGGCCTATGGCCGGCGCTTTGGGGGAACGGGCAATCCGCTTGAAATCATCAAGCTTAAGGTCCAAAGCCATGCCGAACATCATAAGTCCGATCTCTACATTCAACGCGATCAAGCTTTGGGGGCTAAAGTTCAGCCTGATTGAATCAACTGCCGCCGCATCCATGGCTATTTACCTTTCGGTTCTTGGTGCATGGCCTTGAAATGCATCAACCCCGGTGCAAACATATGCTTCTCTGGATCGACATCTATATGGATCACCGCGCAACGTCCGGCATCCAGGGCCCTTAAGAGCGCGGGCTTAAGCTGGTCCGGAGCCGACACCCTCTCTCCGTGGGCACCCATGGCCTGGGCCAGCTTGTCCCAGGCGATCTCGCCCAGCTCTGTATTCACGGTTTCCTCTTGGCCCAGGTCGCGTTTGAGCACGGCCTTTTTTAATAGGGACTGAACAGGTTTCAAGGCGAATATCTGGTTAATCTTCACCATGCCCCATTGCTTGTCGGCGCAGACCAGAAAGATCGGTTTCAGGTTGTTCCGGACGGCGGTTTCGATCTCTTGGGGATGAAAGCCCATGGCCCCGTCGCCGGTAATGCAATAAACCTGCTTGTCCGGCCGGGCCGCGCAAGCTCCCAATGCTTGGCCGGTGCCCGCGCCCAGATGCCCGAAGTGGTGGGTGCCCAGCTGAGTGTTGGGGGTGCGCATCTCATGATAGAAATTGGCCCACACCGCTGTATTGCCTCCGTCGAACACAATCACGGCGGCGTCGTCGAACACTTCGCGGCAGATCTTGGCCACATGCGCCGTCGGCATGGGTTCTGACTTGTCGCTAAGCTTTTCATCCAGCTTGGCCCGGTCTTCGTCACGCTCTTTGGCCAGAGCCGCTCCCTTGCTCCGACGCACCTCCAGAGGCATCTCCCCGGTGCGGCCCTGAACCCGTTCCAGAAGCTGCTTCAGAAACTCCTTCACATCCGCCAATACGATAAGATCCGCTGGACGGTTCCGGCCCAGGCGCTGGGGGTCTATATCGACTTGAATAATTTTCTGGCTGTCTGGAGCGCCCCAGTAGGGAGCCTTGCCCCACCAATCGGTCTCGCCCAATTCGGAACCCAGCACCAAGACCAAGTCCGCTTCGTTCCTAAGATGATTGACCGCCTTGATGTGCATCATAGGCCAGGCCAAGGGAGAAGTCTCAGGCAGCACCCCCCTAGCGCTCCACGAAGTTGTGACCGGCGCGTGCAGCACTTCAGCCAGACGGGCCAGCTCGTCATAGGCCGCCGCGTGGATCACGCCGCTTCCGCAATGAATGATGGGCAAGCTGGCCTGGCTGAGCATTTGCGCCGCTGTTTCAACCTGATCCGCACGTGCGATCATGGGCTCGGTGGGCCTGTACTGCGCTGGCTTTTGTATGCCTACCGGCTTGGCCTCGCCGTTGATGACATTTTCCGGCACATCCAAATGCACCACCCCGGGCCGGCCTTCCCAGCATTTGCGCAGCGCCTGCCGCATTAGCTCCGGAATGCGCCCAGCGCTGTCAACGGTTTCCGACCATTTGGCCATGGGCCGGATCACGCCCACCTGATCGAAGCATTGATAAGCCCCGCCGCGATCTGGATAGGTGATCCCGGTGCGGCGCGAACTAGTGATCAGAAGGACCCGGTTACCTTCACCCTGCTCCACAGCCACCCCGGGCAGTATATTTGCCACACCCGGCCCGTTGGAAGCCATGCACACGCCTAACCCTCCGGTGAGCCTTGCGTAGGCCCCGGCCATATGGGCGGCGATGGTCTCGTGACGCGGCGTAATGAGCCGCATGCCGTTATGCACGCAATTCCAAAAGAACTGGGTGTAGGTGCCGTCAATAATCCCGAAGATGGTGTTGACGCCTTCGGCTTTCAGCATTTCGGCCATGATAGCGCCGCCGGTGGTTGCCATAAAGCTTCTCTCCCAGGGTTTTAGCCCCATGCATTATTTTGCGCCCACCGGTTCAGGCGGCGGGCGGTGCGGGTCGCAGCACTGTGTGAATCTGTTCGATGGTATTACTCAAATGATGCTCCATGTTCCTAGCCGTCAGCTTGCCCTTTATCTCCAGATAGACCTTCATGCGGATCTGAAAATGGCGAGACGCCACCGAAGCCAGAAACATGATGTAGAGACTGTTGATCAGAAACGCGGCCAGGTTGACATCCAGATCGGGCCTGACCGCGCCGTCGTTGATTCCTTTGCTCAAAAGCTTCTTTAGATGCTGAGCAGTGAAGGATTCAACTTCACGGGACATGCGGTCGGCGAAATCGCTCATGCCGGCCGAGGCCACATTTAAATACAAGGCGATGTACTGTGGGCATTCCAATCCGAACTTAAGCCCCGCTCGGAAGATGTGCTCAACTTGGCGGTATATGTCCCACTCCGGGTCCAACTCGCCATAAACCGCCTGCCGCGAACGCTCCAGGCCATCGCGGCAGACGTATTCATAAAAATCCTCTTTGGAAGCAAAGTAGTTGTACAGGGATCCCTTGGCCACGCCGGCCCTCGCGGCCAACTCGGCCATGTCGGTGTGGGCCAAGCCGCGTTCGGCAAAAAGCGACGCCGCTTCGCGCAGCAGACGTTCTCTCTTGGCCTCATCGATCTTATTGAAAGTGTCTTTCGGCTTCACCACGCCCCCTAATGACTGACCGGACAGTCATTAGGGTAATACAGCTCCTGCCCCTTGTCAATAAAAGAGTCATCCGGCACGCCAACAAAAACCGCGCGGGGATGGGACACCCGCGCGGTAGAGACTGAGGCGTTTTATATAAATCTAGCTACTGGCCAGCAGACGGTCCACTTTGGACTTGAGGCTCAAAACCGCCAACTTGGCTGGGCTTAGCTTGCCTCTGGCCCGCGCGGTCTTCAACAAGGCATCCATGTTGTTCTTGGGCACCTGGGTTTGGGCTTCCTGGGGTTTACGCACCATCACCAAAGACTTGGTGGGGCAGGTCGATACGCACAGGCCGCAGCCTATGCAACGGTCCAGGTCCAGGACCACCTTTTCAGCCTCATCGTAGCTGATGGCATCCATCTGGCAGCGGTCCACGCACACCCCGCAGCCCTTACATGTTTCAGGATCAGCCTTGGCAATAAAGGGGCTGGATACCATCTCCGCGGGTTTGGGATGGCGCTTGAAGGTCTTGAGCACCTGGCAGCAGCAGCCGCAGCAGCAGCACATGTTCATGATCTTCTTGGCGTTGGTGGGCTGAAGCACCAGGCCCTTCTTGTCGGCCTGCTTTAATATGGCCAAGGCTTCTTCCGTGTCAATTCGCCTACCTAGGCCGTTGGCTTCGTAGTAATCAACTCCGGCCCCGAAAACCAGGCAGCTCTCCAGGGGCTTATCGCAGCCTTCGCCGACCAGGGCATGCTCGCGCCGGCAGATACAGGGCGCCACCAAGATTTTTTTCTGCCCGCGCACCAATTCCTCAGCGGCTTCATAGGGCATCACCTCGTGCTCCGGCGTGATGCTGCGGCCGACCGGGATGGTGCGCAGCTGAGGGGCCTTTTTCCAATCCTCGGGCTTAAACAAGTACGGGATATATTCGTTCATGTCATTGATGAGCTGGGGATCCAAATCGTTAACGTGGTACTCCCAGATGCCGATGACGTATTGGGCGGCCATGTACATGACTTGGCCCTTGTATTCATAGCGGAAGATAAGACCCTTGCCGGCCATATCATCCAACAGGGGAGTAACATGCTCCAGAGGATGCTTGGCGCGGCGGGCCACAACCGGACCTGGTTCTGGGATGACAGTCAGCTTGGTGGCCAGCTTCGCCTCCTCAGGCGAAAAGAGCCGTCGCAGTATGCGTAGCTCCACACCGCTTTCCGTGGCGGGGTAACCGCCGGGCAAATTGTCAAGATGACGACGCAGCTTCTGATATACGTCCTGAGCCATGGGAGACTCCCTTTCCAATTGGGCGTAGCGAAGCTCGTGCGGGATAAGCGAAATACTACCACGATACCCGGACAACACCAACTATCCGTTCGGGTTTTGCCTTTTGCCCGGCTTGCGGTTAGATTTGTGTAATGCAGAGCAAACGGAGGTTTTTTGTGGCACATCAAACCATGCCTGGCATCCAGTACCGTTGGGGAGGATGGCTCGTTTTATCAGCAGCGCTATTTTTTTTATTAGTGGGAGTTTCAGGCTGTCTGGCGCCACGAACTTTTGATGAAAATGCCTGGAAAGAAAAGGTCAAAGCTGAGGACGTAGCAGCCCTCTACGCACCCCACCGACGTCCTGATGGTTCTTTTTTCAATCCCTGGCTGCCGGAGGACCGACCCTGGTGGAGTTTTTGGCGCTGGGTTCTCTCGAAAAACAGTCTGGCCCCCTTGGCCGAGCAGAATGCTGTCACCC
>CAZDRW010000002.1:4364-27775 GCA_964507555.1 uncultured Desulfarculaceae bacterium | reverse complement strand
CTCAGATACTGCAAGAAATCAGCGCAATCCGTTTGGCGGGCTGAGTTGATGTGATCTACGACCAACTCACCCATGAAAAGGTCGAGCATTTCGGTTTCCAACGCGGCATGCTCTTCCTGCGCAAGGGCGGCCAGATGCAGCTGCGCTCTTTGAGTTGGTCCAAAGGAAGCCCGGAACTTGTGGAGCTTTTATATGAAGCGCTAAGAGACGAGCCTCCGCGCCTCAGCCCAGATTCCCCGGAGTTCGAGGCCTTGTCATTGGGCATGGCAACACCCATGGCCCTGGTGGAGTGCGGATTCCTGCCGGCCCGCGCCAGGGAGTTGATGGCTCCCACCAGGGTATTGGCCCTGGTGACGCTTTTCAGCGACCAAGAGCTTTTGGGCGTGCTCACAGCTGATTACGGCGATCAGCATGAGCGCTTTTTCACCCAAGGCGACCTGGCTCTTTTGGACACCCTGGCCTCCCTGGCAGGGGCCCTTATCTACAATTCCTGGCTCTATATAGAGCTTGAGCAACGTAACCGGGACTTGGAGCGCAAGGTGCGGGAACTGACCGTGGTCAGTGAAATGACCCGCATCTTAAACAGTGGCGATGACCCCCGTGAGGGGGTGGGCGAAATGCTGGCCGTGGTGGCCCAGGTGCTAAAGGCGGAGTCCGGCTTTTTGTTTTTATACGATGAGGAGCGCGAAGAACTGCGCCTGGCCGCAGACTACAATCTGCCCCCTCACGCCAGAAGCTTATGGCAGCGCTTGCCGGGCCTGCCCATGGATTTTTTAAACGAAATACCCGAGTCCTCCCTACGCCGCCTGGCCCAGGGCGACGCCGATGTCGAGTGGCCCATGCTGCCGGGGGTTAGCGGCCCGGCCCTGGTTCATGTTTTAAGAACCCAAGCCCGCGTGGTTGGTTTGTGGGGCCTGGGCCGGCACACCGACCAAAACCCGTTTGATGAAGACGACGAACAAATTTTGACCATCGCTGATCACCAGATCACCGTTGCGCTCAACTCCTTACGTCTCAGGCACCTGGCCAGCACCGACGCCCTCACCGGGCTATACAGCCTGCGTCATTTCCGAGACGCCCTGGAGCAGGAACTTAAGCTGGGCTCGCGCCTGGGTTACGCCGTGTCCCTGGCGCTGATCGATGTGGACCATTTCAAACGCGTCAATGACACCCTGGGGCACCCGGCCGGTGATGCTGTGCTGGCCACCTTGGGATCAGCCTTAAGGGCCACCACCCGTCGCAGTGACATCTGCGCCCGCATCGGGGGCGAGGAGTTCGCGGTGGTGATTCCCCGCTGCGGCGATGACTGCGCGCGAGGGTTGGCCGAAAAGATCCGCAGCCGAGTGTCCGACCGTCCCACCCGTTTCGGCGATAACGACATCCTGGTCACGGTCAGCCTGGGCCTGGCCACCCAAGAGGTGGGCCAGGAGCTGACTCGCGAGGAGATCATTCGCCGGGCTGATGCAGCGCTTTATGTCTCCAAGCGCCGCGGCCGCGACAGGGCCACCACATACGATCCCGCTGAAGACCAGGAAACTTGGGGCACCTTGTAGCCTGGCCAACTGTCAGCCAACCGCACCTGTTAGGATAGATTACAAACCGTTCCGCGCCAGCGGATGCCATCAAGATATCGGCGTACGCCGCCCCCCAACAAAAGCAGCGGGCCCTTATGGGGACCCGCCGTATCTTTTTTGTGCTTTTTGCTTCAGCGCACTTTAGCGCCGGGGGCTAACTCCTGGTCCGGGGCTACCACCCGCACCGCGCCTTGATCCACGCAGGCCAAAACCATGCCCCGGCTTTCCACGCCGCGCAAGGTAACTGGTTTCAGGTTGGCCACCACCACCACCTGACGCCCTAATAGCTCCTCGGGCGCGTAGTGCTGGGCAATACCGGCCACCACCTGACGGGGCTCGGCCTCGCCTAGGTCGATGCGAAGCTTCAGAAGCTTGTCCGCGCCTTCAATGCGCTCGGCCCCGAGCACCTTGCCCAGCTTCAAGTCAACCCGGCCGAACTCGTCAATGGTGATTTCCTCGGCCGGTCCGGCGGGCGCCTTCTTGGTGGTCTTATCTTTTTTCTGCTTGGCTTGCGCCTCGGGCTGCTTGTCTGTTTTAGCCTCTTTTTTGGCCGCCTTGGCTTGCACCTTGTCGGTCTCCACCCTGGGGAAGAGCGCCGTGGGCTTGGCGGTTTGGATGCCTGCCGCCAACAAATCCTGTGAGTCCAAAATCCGCTGGACCATGCCGCCGGTAATCTCGCCTAAGCCCAAGGTGGTTGCCATGGATTGGGCTGTGGCTGGCATGAACGGCCAAATCAGCACCGCAATATCGGCCAGACGCTGGCAAAGCAAGTAAAGAACCTGATCCAATTCGCGTGCTTTGTCCAGATCCTTGGCCAAGGTCCAGGGTTCGCGCCGCACCACGAACTTGTTTGACGCATCGATGAGGTCCCATACCCAGGCCAGCGATTGATGAAAGGCAAATCCTTCCATGGTCTCACGGTAAGCCGCAACCGTCTCCCAAGAACGCAGGTTCTTATGAGCCGCGGTGCTGAATGCCTGTCCTTTATGAGGCTCAGCCTCCTCCCCGCTGTCAACTGCATCCCAGCTATTTTCCACCTCGGAGAAGGCCTCGGGGATCACCCCATCCCGGTAGCGATACAGCATGTTCAGCACCCGGCTGAACAAATTGCCGATGTCGTTGGCCAAATCAGCGTTATAGCGCTCCACCAGGAGTTCCTCGCTAAAGGCCGAGTCCAAGCCGAAGGTCATCTCCCGCATGAGGAAATAGCGGAAGGCGTCCACACCGTATACCTCGGCCAAATCTAAGGGCTTTACCACATTGCCCCGGCTCTTGGACATCTTGCCCTCGCCCACCTGCCAATAACCGTGCACGTTGAGGTGCCGGTAGAGATAGTAGTCCTGCTCGCGGCTTTCGGCCTTGGCTAGGGCCATGAGCATGGTGGGCCAGTAAATGCCGTGGGGTTTTAAGATGTCCTTGGCAATGAGATGCTGCGGGCTGGCGTCAGAGGCCGCCCAAAATTTCTGAAAAAGCTCGCCATCCGGCCAGCCCAGGCCGGTGATGTAATTGATGAGAGCGTCGAACCAGACGTAAGTTACGAAGTTTTCATCAAAGGGCATTTCAATGCCCCAGGTGAGCCGACTCTTGGGCCGGCTGATGCAGAGATCCTCCAAATCCTGATCCAGGATGGCCAGCACCTCGTTCTTGTAGCGCTCGGGCCGGATGAAGCCAGGGTTGGCTTGGATGTGCGCCTTGAGGGTCTCGGTGTAGGAGGTCATCTTGAAAAAGTAGTTCTCTTCCTCCTGGTACACCGGCGCGGTGCCGTGGTCCGGGCACTTGCCCTCCACCAATTCATGTTCGGTGAGAAAGCGTTCGCAGCCCACGCAGTAGTGACCGCCGTATTTGGCGAAGTAGATGTCGCCTGCGTCATAAACCTTCTGCAAAATGGTCTGCACCACCTTGATATGCCCGGGATCGGTGGTACGGATGAAATTATCCGGCGTAATGTTTAGAGACGGCCAGGTGTCGCGGAACAGCCCGCTGATGCGGTCGGTATAGGCCTTGGGTTCAACCCCTTCCTTGGCCGCGGCCTGGGCTATCTTGTCGCCGTGCTCGTCGGTTCCGGTTTGCATGCGGCTGGGCAGGCCTAAAAGCCGGTGGAAGCGCGTGGCCACGTCGGCCACAATGGTGCTGTAGGCATGGCCCAGATGGGGCTCGGCATTAACATAATAAATGGGAGTTGTGATATAGAATGTGTCGCTCATTTGCCTTATCGCCTATTCAACCGCGTTGGTTATTGCCTTCTGCATGAATACCACGCTAAAGTCCTGGCCGAACTTGCTCCCGGCCGGGTCCACCAGGCCGCAGCGCTGAAAACCCCGGCGCTCGTGAAACGCCAGGCTTTCGGCGTTATGTGAAACGATGGGAGCCACCAAGTTGTCCACACCCATCTTGGCCCCCGCCTGTTCCAGAGCCACCAATAGCAGGCTACCCAAGCCCCGTCCACGCTGCTCAGGATGCAGAAAATATGAGGTCATGGCAGCTCGGCGCATCAAGGGGGAGAAATGAAAGGGCCTTAGAAGCCCGAAGCCCACAGGGCGGCCTTGCTGCTCGGCCACCAAAAAAGGATAGCCCTCGGCCTCCTGTTGCATATTACGGAAATTTTCCTCGGATATCGGCTTATCGAAAAAAGTAGCCCAGGTCTCTGCATAGGCGTTGAAAATGTCGGTCAACTCAGCGGTGTCGCTTTCGCGCGCTTGTCTTACCAGGTAGTCCATACCGTTCGTCCACCGCCGGGTACTAACCCTAGCCCTTCCGTTTGCGGCGCTTGCCTTTGCCCGTTTTAGCGCCATCCTCATCCTGGTCCTTTTCCGCTTCAGGCCCCCCACCCTGCGTTTGGTCACGCTGCTCCGGCGAGGGTGCCGTATGTCTCCCCCTACGGGGAGGCGGTGCTGGTGCCGGTTTGGCCACCGGTTCCAGTTCAAGCAACTCTTCGGGCGTGCAGGTCACCTCGCGGCCGTCATTGAGAATCACAGTAACCTTGTGCTCCAGCACGTTTTGGCGAATGACTTTCCCTTCCAGGCCCTTATGCAAGGTAATGCGTTTGCCGAGTTTGGGCATGTCGCGTTTCAAATCTTGATAAACGGGAAACTCATAGGTCAAGCAGCACATGAGCCTGCCGCAGAGGCCACTGATTTTGGTTGGATTTAGGCTTAAGTTTTGTTCTTTGGCCATCTTCACTGAAACCGGCTCAAAGTCGCGCAGGAAAGTGGCGCAGCACAACTCGCGTCCGCAAGAACCCAAACCGCCCAACAGTTTGGCTTCGTGGCGCACTCCGATCTGGCGCATCTCCACCCTGGTCCGAAAACGGGCAACCAAATCCCGCACCAACTCGCGGAAGTCCAGGCGTCCTTCGGCCGTGAAGTAGAAAATCATTTTGGAGCGGTCAAACAGGCACTCCACCTTGACCAGGTTCATGTCCAACTTGCGCTCGGCTATGCGCTCAAGGCAATGGCGGTATGCTTCTTTTTCCAAATCCTGGTTCAGCCGAACCTGCTCAAGATCCTCTTCGGTGGCCAGGCGGTATACGTTCTTCAGCTGCGGTGCTTCTGTGTCGCCGCCCTCGCCCGCCTCGGCTTGCGGGGGATCGTCACCCACCCGGGGCGGACGGGCGACTTCGCCCAGGGCCAAGCCATGCTCTGTTTCCACGATGACCACATCGCCTTTGTTGAGCACAAAATGGCCAGCGTCAAAGTCATAAACTTTGGCGCCGCGCTGAAAACATATGCCTACTACCTTGCCCATGACCTGCCTTGCATATTCGTGCCAGTTTGGTCCAACCGTCGCATCTGATATAAGCCCTTGGGGTTTGCGTTGTCTATCTTACTGGTTTCGGCGCATAAATGCACCCCTGAGCCCGCCGGAGGTATTCAAGCCCTAGCGCCGTGTAGCCTGCCCAGCAACACCGTTAGCGCCAATTCGGGTGATGCGTTGCCCAGGATCTGGGCCTGAGCCCGGCGCACCGCTGAAAATCCCTGTGAAGCGACTTCCAGGCCAAGCGCAGGACCGGTTTGGGGCAGCAGCGTTCCCTGAGCCCGGTCCGCTGCCCGCAACGCCTGATCGCGGAAATAAACCGCCAACAGGTCCAGGGCCTCCACCAAGCCCTCGCGGTCTATGGTAGCGCCGCGGAATTCCCTGACCAGTTCTTCGGCGAAGGCCCAATCCGCCACCGCGCCGTCCCCGGCCGTGAGCCTGGCGATGAACCTATCCAGATCATTTTTTAAGCGGGCTTCGTCCATTTGCAGGGCCCGCGCCAAGGAGCCGCCGCTCATAGCGGCCTTAAGCGCCGCTGCTCCCGGTTCCGCTCCCCGACGTTCAAGCTCGCGGGCCACCAGGCCAGGCTCCAGAGGCATTAGGTTCACGCGGCGGCAACGGCTCACCAGGGTGGGCAGGATGCCTTTGGTGTCCTGCACGGTGAGCACGATCAAGTTCTTTTCTGGAGGCTCTTCCAGGGTTTTAAGCAGCACATTGGCGCTGGTGGGATTCAGATGCTCGGCTTCACGGATCAAAACCAAACGAATTCCGCCGCCATAGGGGGCAAAGGAAAGGGACCGGATGACCTCGCGCACCTCTTCCACCTTGATCTGGGCCGAAGCCTGGCCTTCAGGCGGGGCCAATATCATGAGGTCCTCATGCTGACCCGCCAAGGCGCGGCGGCAGGAACCGCACTGGCCGCAGGGCTCTTGGCCCTCCCGGTTTTCGCAATTGAGCGCCTGGAACAGGGCCAGGGCCAAAGTGCCCCTGCCGCACCCTTGGGGCCCCACGAAAAGATAGGCATGGGCCAGGCGGCCGGCACCAAACTCGGCTTCAAGCTTGGCCTGAGCCCTGTCTTGGCCTAAAACGCCGCTAAGTCTCACTGCGCCTCTCTTCAAGAAGCCGCTCAACCTCGGCCCATATGAGTTCTGCCACCTGGTCCTGCGGCAGCCCGGCGTCAACCACCGCGATCCTATCCGGGTCCTCCTTGGCCTGGGCCAAAAATCCCCGCCGCACCTGGCGGTGGAACTCCATAGCTTCGGATTCCAAGCGGTCCAGGCCCAAGCCCAGACTGTCCTGCCTTTCCAAGGCGCGCTGCAGGCCGGTCTCCGGGTTCAGGTCCAAAACCAACGTTAAATCCGGCCAAACCTTTCCGCACAACCATTGATTTAGCCGGCGCACCTCGGAGGCGCCCAAGCCCCGGGCCCGGCCCTGATAAACTTCGCTGGAATCAACGAAACGATCGCATACCACCGCCATGCCCTTGGCCAAAGCCGGCGCAATCACACGCTCAACGTGCTGGGCCCGGTCCGCCAGGTAGAGCATTAACTCGGCCTTGTCCACCGGACCTGAACCGGCCGTGGAACGCACCAGATCGGAGATACGCTTGCCCAAGGGTGTGGCTCCCGGCTCCCGGGTGGCCTCCACCTTATAGCCAGAGCCCTCCAGCCGCCGCACCAGCATGCGCATCTGGGTGGATTTGCCCACACCCTCGCCGCCTTCCAGGGTGATGAATATGCCGCCTGAATTCATGATCCGTCGCTCAGTCCAACACGCAGTCAGGCTGTGCGCAGAAAAAGCTCACTTGACGCCTTTGCCATGCAGATAGGGAGCGTATTTCTGGTCGGTTCCCATGATGTGCTTCACCAGCCAATCCTTCAGGAATGCCGCCACTTTAGTGCTGAGGGCTACCTTGCCGGCCTTGAAATCCGCCTGCATCTGCCCAACCTGCTTGGTCAGTTGATCGTGCAGCGCCTTGTGGACGACGAAATCAGGATAGCCATGCGTCTGCATGAGCTTTTCTTCCGCGGCAAAGTGCGTCCTGGTGTATGCAATCAGATCATTGAGAACCTTGCCCACCACATCGTTGCCTTTGCCCTCAGACATGGCCTGATACATCTCGTTGACCATGCTCACCAATTTTTTATGCTGCGTGTCGATCTGCATGATGCCGACACTTAGTTTCTGATCCCATTGCACAAACGCCATAACCTTCTCCTTATGATCTGATAGCTGTTTTCAGCGCCCCGCTTATCACCATGACCGGCGTTTAAGCCCTGACACGCGGACTCCGGTTCAACAACCTACTGTCATTTTAGAAACAGCTCCATGGTTTTTAAAGATGATGCGCCTTCATCGGACGACTCTGGCTGGTTCGGCTGCTCCAGCGGGGACGGCCCTGTGTAAAGAAAGCGTTCTAACAGCCGATTGAATGACGACCAATGGGCGTCGCCGTCGCCCTCGGACGCTATCACCTCTTGAATCATGGCGGTTTTAGCGTCCAGATCGTCAATCATGTGCAGCACCAGGGCCTCCGGGGTTTTAGGCTTCTTGGGGCTGCCGAATTCATACAACCCGTGGTGGCTGATGATCAGATGCCTTAGATGCGATGCCAGGTGGTCCGGGAATCCGCGCAAGGACGCCAAGCGCTTATCCAGCATGCGCACGCCCAACACCACATGGCCTTCCAAGCGGCCGGCATCGGTGTATTCAATGGGCGGTCCCAGAGTGAACTCCTGGGTCTTGCCGATATCGTGCAGCAGCGCTCCGCTCAGCAAGATGTCGCGGTTGAGATGCTGATAATGATCGGCCATCTTGAGAGCCAACTCGCCCACACTGACCGTGTGTTCCAACAGACCGTGCACATAGGCGTGGTGGGCGCCTTTGGCCGCCGGCGCTTTGCCGAATTCACCGTGGAACTCCTCGTTCTCAAAGAAACCATTCAGGAGTCGGCGCAGCCGCTTGTTTTTTACAGCCAAGTTCAGCTCGGTGAGTCTGCCCCATAGCTCAGAGGCCTTGATGGGGCTTTTGGCCATGAATTGCGTAGGGTCGGCTTCCGGCGCCGGCTCGATGGAACTAAGCACGATCTGACGGCGGCCATTGTATGAATCCACCCGGCCCGCCACCCTCACCGCGGCTCCGGGCTCCAGCCCGGCCAAAAGCTCCTCGGCTTGGTCCCACAGCTTGGCCTCCACCTCGCCGGAGCAGTCGGCCAGCCTTAGCGACCCGTAAGGTTTGCCCGCCTTGGTCTGGGCTATCTGCTTCTTGGCCAACAGGCAAACCAGCTCGGCCTGCTGGCCCTCGCTGAGTTGGATTATTTCCGGAGCGTCCATGGCTGTTAAGCTCCCCCGGCGGCGGCCGTTGCATTGCTGAAAAGCTGCAAGCCCCTGCCCGGCGCATCGGGGTCAATTTCCTTGCCCTTGCGGCGAGCCTTCTCCCGTTCCAGGGTCCAGGTGGGATGCTGGCTCCTACGGTAGTAAGCCTCGGGATGAGGCATCAACCCGAACACCCGGCCGCTGGGATCACAGATGCCTGCTATGTCGTTTAGCGATCCATTGGGGTTTTGCGGCCAGCGCCCTTGCGCCGGCTTACCGCCCGGAGTGGCGTAGCGTAGCGCCACCAAGCCCATCTCCTCTATCTTGGCCAGGGTGGCGGGCTCGGCCACGAACTTACCTTCGCCGTGGCGGATGGGCAAAGGCAGGCGTTTGATGCCCTTGGTGAAGAGACAGGGCGAATCCGGTTCCGCCACCAAGTCAACCCAACGGTCCTGGAAATTGCCGCAGTCGTTGGCCATGAGGGCCACCGAGCGCTCCCAGCGGCCATTCAATAAAGGCAAAAGGCCCAGGTTGACCAGCGCCTGGAAGCCGTTGCAAATGCCCATTACCAAACCGCCCCGAGCCAGGAAGTCCTCCAACTGGCCGCGCAGGTGGTTGCCCAACCGGGTGGCCAAAAGCACGCCGGCGCCATGGTCGTCGCCCCAGGCAAAACCGCCATCGAAAACCAGCATATTGTAATCCTCCAGGCTTTCGGAGGCAGGCGCGTGAGCGGTTCCGGTGAGTTGGCTGATGTGCACCCTCTTGGCCTGGGCTCCAGCCAAGGTGAGGACATGGGCGGTTTCGAAATCGCAGTTAATGCCATAACCGGCTAACACCAGGGCCCGGGCGCTCATACCATACCCCCAAAGCGTTTGGTGAAGGCTCTTCTTAGTTGGGAGAGGCCGAGCCCGATCACTTCGCGGCCGCCCACGGCCACGCTGAGCTTCTTTTCCTTGGCAACCCGGCCCACCTTGGCGAAAGGAAGTCCGGCCATCAAATCTTCTAATTCAGCAATCCGCTTGGGATCCAGCGTGATCACAAAACGTCCCGTGCTCTCCGAGAACAAGCGGGCTAAAACTCCCAGTCTCTTCGCCGCCGGCAGCAGATCCAAATCCACTTCCAGGCCCAACTCGGCAGCCATGCTCATGCGGGCCAGGGCATGGGCCAACCCGCCCCGGCCCACTACGCAGACCGACGCCAACAGGCCCTTGTCCAAGGCCTGCGCCAACTTGAGGCACAGGGCCGAGGAGGCCGCCAGGTCGGTCTCGGGAACGTTGCGGCCCACCTGGCCAAGCAGGTTGTAAAACGCGCTGGCGCCCAATTCGTTCTTGGTCTCACCCAAGATATAAATCGTGTCGCCGGGCAGCTTGGGCTCCAAAGTCTGTACCCGCGTCAAGTCGTGCACCGGGGCGGTGGCCGTGAACAGCATGGTGGGCGGCCCGCTCACCCGCTGCACCAGGCCATGGCGGCCTTTGAGCCTTCCGTCCACATACATGGAGTCCTTGCCGCTAAGAAGCGGAATCCCCAAGGCCTCGCAAGCCGCCTTGAGCCCCCAGCAGGCCCGCACCAACTGCGCCGCCTTGTAGCGTCCGTCGGGATTTTCCTTGGGGTCAAACTGGATGCTGGGCCAGCAGAAATTATCCACCCCGCCCACCTGCAGAGGATCGCCGCCCACCGCCGTCACCCGGCGCAGGCCCTCCTCCACACTGGCGGTCACCATGTGGTAAGTGTCTATATCGCCGTATTCGTACAAAAGCACCTGGGCCATGACCAGCCCGGCCTGGCTTGCCAGCACTGGCCTCAGCACCGCCGCCTCGGTGGGCACTTCCTGCCGCCGCCCCACAAAGGGCTTCACCACGCTAGCGCCTTGCACCTCGTGGTCATACTGGCGGTTGATCCATTCACGGCTGCAAAGGTTAGGAGCGTCCAACAGATCCAGTAAAAGCCCGCCCAAGTCTTCCGGCGCGTTTATGGTCGGCTCGGTTAGGCCCCTGGCCTCCGGCGCCAGCCAATGGGCGTCGAACTCCCATTGGGGAAAGCCCTTTTCCAAAAACTCCACATCCACGTAGGCGCACACCTGATCGCCATAGGTCAGCTTGAGCTTGCCGTCGCCGGTGAAGCGGCCGATCACGGTGGACTCCACGTTGTGCTTCTCGGCCAAGGCCATGAAGGCTGTTTCGTCCTGGGGCGCCACCGCCACGGTCATGCGCTCCTGGCTCTCGCTCACCCAAATCTGCCAGGGGTCCAGGCCCTGGTACTTGAGCGGCACCTTTTTCAGGTCCACCTCGGCGCCGGGACTGAGGCGGGCGCTCTCGCCCACGCTGGAGCTGAGCCCGCCGCCGCCGTTATCGGTGATGAAACGGATTAGGTCGGCATCGCGGGCTTCCAGCAAGAAGTCATGCATCTTTTTCTGGGTGTAGGGATCGCCGATCTGCACGTGGCCGGCCGGGGTTGATTCCGAGTAGCCCGCGCTGGAGGCGGTGACGCCGTGGATGCCGTCGGCCCCCACCCGGCCGCCGCACATGATGACCAGTTCACCGGGGCTAGTCGTCTTTTGGTGGCTGGGTCGTCCCTGCACCTTGGCGGGGATCACTCCCACCGCGCTCACGAACACCAGGCACTTGCCGATGTAGCGTTCGTCAAAGGCCAGGGTACCCAGGGCGGTGGGAATGCCGCTCTTATTGCCGCCGTCGCGCACGCCCTCGATGATGCCGTCCAAGAGCCGGCGAGGATGCAGGGCGGGACGCAACTCGCCGTCGTAATCCCGCGGCCCCACGCAAAAGCCCCACATGCCAGCCACCAGCTTGGCGCCCAAGCCCGTGCCCATGGGATCGCGGTACACGCCCACGATGCCGGTGATGGCCCCGCCGTAGGCCTCCATGTTGGAAGGGCTGTTGTGAGTCTCGCCGGTGATTACATAGTGGTTTTCACCATCCAGGGCGGCAATCCCCGCGTTGTCCCACAATACGCTTACCACCCAATCGCGTTCAGCGGCCAGGCGCTCGGTGGGCTCCTTAATGCAGAGTTTGAAAAGATTGTCCACCTCCCGGCGCTCTCCGCTCAAAAGGTCCTTATAACGAAAGAGGCCGTTGAAGGTGTTGTGGTTGCAATGGTCGGAGCGGGCCTGACTCACATATTCCAGTTCCACATCGGTGGGGTCGCCCAGGCCCAGTTGCTCCCTTTGGGCGCGCACCAGGGGGTTATTGAAGTAGGCCCGAATCACAGGCACGTCGGCCAGATTTAAAAAAAGGTGGCGCTGGTCCGACAGTCCCACAAGTTCCAGATCGGAAGGGATGGGCAGGGTGGCCACGCTGGGGGTATGGGCCAGGTGAACCTTGGGAATCACGATGCCCACGCCTTCAGCCGGATTCCACCCGGCGCGCGGGATCACCCTCCACTGCTGCACGATGTCGTTGGCCAGGAGTTCGCGGCAAATAGACTGGGCCGCTTCCAGGCCGAGCTTGGGCGCCTTTATTAGATAGAGTCTGGAGGAGTAGACCGCCTGGTCCGCGCCAAAGCCCCGGCCCAGCACGTCGGCCATAGCCTCCAAGGCGGTGGCGCCTTCGTTGTCGCGCACTCCCGGCTTTAGACCCACCCAAAGCGCCCAGTCGAATTCCGGCAGCGCTTGGGCGGCCAAGGGTTCAAAGGAGCTGGTTTCGGTCACCGGATTGGTGAAGATATCCCGGCGCACCTTATCCAACTCATCCCGGCCCAGATTGGTGTCAAAGGTAAGCACCCTTAAGACCCGGGCGCGCTCGATGGTAAACCCCAGGTAGGCGCGGGCCTTGGCAACCAGTCCGCGGCCCGCCGGGTCGGGCAATTGGGTTTTCAGCCCTATTTCCAGGCGTACGGCCATATCACTCCGCCGCTCAAGTGAAAAGCTTGCAGCATTAAGAGGTTTGATCTTAACAAGGCTCGCCTCTGGAGGCAAGGCCGGGAAGCGCCTCCGCACTCTACGCCCTAAACGAGTCCAAGACATATGGAAAAGCCGGGCACCGCCATTACTGACGAGGCCCGGCTTTGATAATGCTGCGGTAACTAATCTATATTAGTTGCTTTTTTGCTTAGGCCGGCTCGAACACGAAATTCAGCTGTCCGTTGGACAGGCGGTTCACCTTGGCCACCATCTCCTGGCCGATGGCCACCCGATCCATGGGCACCTTGGGGCCGATGCGGCCGAACACGCGGAAATCGCCGTAATCCAAAACCGCGATGGCATAGGGCAGGTCATCGCCAAAGCCAACCGGCGCGTAGCTGAGTTCGCTGAAAGTGGCCAGTTTGCCTTTGCCTTCCACCACAAACCACTCAATCTCCGCCTTGTCCAGACATTTATAGCACTGGGAGCGGGGGGGGAAGAATTTGCTGCCGCAGGTCTTGCAAAGCGTGCCAGCTACTTTGCCCTCTTCCAAATAATCGATGAAGTTGTTGACCTGGGTGGTGGCCGTGAAGCTCACAGTGCCGAACTTCTTGAAACGAGCGTCTATCTCGGGTTTTTTCTTCTTATCCGCCATGATTGGCTCCTTCACTTTAGGTATTGGCGGGGCTGGTTGATCAGCCTTCCGCCGGACCCATTTTCAAAATCCTTAAGCGTTCGGGTTCCGCAAAATGTGGCCGCCCTCTTGGCTTTGGGCGTCCTACAACCTCGCCGCTATTAAACACCCATGATGGTGACGTTGCCGTACAGGCCCACGCCGCCGATGTTGTGCACCAGGCCGAACTTGGGGTTTTTTACCTGCATGTCGCCGGCCTCGCCTCTGAGCTGCAGCACTACGGTACGTATCTGGGAACCGCCGGTGGCGCCGATGGGATGGCCCTTGGAAAGAAGCCCGCCGTCTACGTTCACCGGGATGGAGCCCTCGGCGTAGGTCTCCTTATTGCGGATCAGCTCCTTGCCCTGACCCGGCTTGGCGAAGCCCAGGTTCTCGTAGGCCATCATCTCGGCTATGGTGAAGCAATCGTGCACCTCGGCCACGTTGATGTCCTGGGGCTTGATGCCGGCCATGGCGTAGGCCTGCTGTCCCGCCAACTCGGCCACGCGCAGTCCGTGGTACTGGTCGCGCCCGGCCATGTTCACCGAAGCGCTGGCCGCGCCCACGCCCAAAATCCACACGGGCTTTTCAATCTTGAGCTCCTTGATCTTCTTCTCGCTGGCCACGATGATGGCGCTGGATCCGTCGGCGTTGGCGCAGCAATCGAAAACCTTCAGCGGTTTGGAAACAGGGTCCGCCGACAGGCAGGTCTCCAAATCAACCGCCTTCTTAAAACCGGCCTTGGGGTTCTTCTGGCCATAAAAGGCGGCCTTAACGCGGATAAGGGCCAGGTCTTCCTCGGTGACGCCGAAGTAATTCAGATAGTCCTTGGCGTGCATGGCATAGTAGGCGGGCATCATGGTGCCAAAGGGGCTTTCCCACTGGATGTCCGCGCCGCGGCCCATGCGCTCCTGGCTCTCGGCCGAGGAGATTTCACTCATTTTCTGGAAGCCCAACACTATCACGCAGTCATGCAGACCGCTGTTGACCAGCGCATAGGCCAGCTTGAGACCGGTGCTGGATGAGGAGCAAAGGGTTTCGGCGTAGAAGGTGGGCTGGGGGGTGAGGCCGCAATATTCTGCGATGACGCCGGCTGGCGAACGTTGCTTGTCATACTCGGGCGCCGAGCAAATAACGCTGGCGTCGATATCAGTGGTCTGGATGCCGGAATCGAGCATGGACTCCTTAAAGGCCTCGAAAGCCAACTCCCGAATAGAGCCGACATATCCGCGGCTGAACGCCGACTGGCCAACTCCGATGATGCCTACTTTGGACATGGTTCACTCCTTTTAAACTGGCAGCTCACCTGCTGTGGATCCTGCCGCAGAAATCTCGTCGGCTTCAATGTAGCTGCATTGCAGCTAGGAGCATAAAGTAAATCCCAACTTGTTACAAGAAAAACCAGCGAGGTTTATTTATGCACCTTGGCCTGGTCACAAGTTCACATTGTAGCATTCCAGCGCCGCATTTCTTTCCCCGGAAATGACCTTATGAGACAAGCCATGGGCATACCTGTGTTTTTTGTAATGCCGCCAAGCGAAAACACCTGACAAATCATTGGCTATAAGGTAAATTTCAATGTCAGGTTGGGTGGTTAGCTCAGTTGGCCCTTTAAGGGCGATGAATTGACACCCACTATATTGTATGCTAACTTGTTGAAGCCCATTATGTTGGGTAATAATAAGGTGTTTGGCGCCGATACCTTCCTTCCTCTTCATTGGGCGCCGCAGCATCATCAAGCCTTGGGGAGGCGCTCCCTTGCTGGAATTGAAATTCGTTCGCGACAATATAGATATTGTGCAAAAAGCCATGGATGCCCGCCGGGCCGAAGTGGACCTGGGAACTTTCCGCCGTTTGGATGAAGAGCGGCGAGCCGTTTTGCCGGAACTGGAGAGCCTGCGGGCCCGCCGCAATGAAGTCAGCGCCGAGGTTGGCCGGGTAAAAAAGTCGGGCGGAGACCCCTCCGGCATGTTCACCGAAATGAAAGAAGTGGGCGGCCGTATCAAGGAGCTTGAACAACAGTTGGCCGGGGTGGAGGAGCAGCTAAACGCGCTCATCATCACCATACCCAACCTGCCCCATGAATCGGTGCCGATTGGATCCGGCGAGGAGGACAACCCGGTGGTGGCCACCTGGGGCGAGCCGCCAGAATTTGATTTCGAGCCCCTTAACCACTGGGATATTGGCGAGGCCCTGGATATCATCGACTTTGAGCGCGCCGCCCGCATGACCGGCGCGCGCTTTGCGGTGCTTAAAGGAATGGGCGCGCGCCTGGAGCGGGCGCTCATTAATTTCATGCTAGATCTGCATACCACTGAGCACGGCTACACAGAATTGCTGCCGCCATTTATGGTTAACTCCCAGGCCATGACCGGCACCGGCCAACTGCCCAAATTCGCCGAGGACCTTTTCCGGTTGGAAGGCACCGACTATTGGCTCATCCCCACCGCCGAGGTTCCGGTGACCAATCTGCACATGCAGGAAGTGCTGGACGGCGCCCAATTGCCGCTTCTTTATACCGCCTACACGCCCTGCTTCAGGGCCGAAGCAGGCAGCCACGGTAAAGATGTGCGCGGACTTATACGGCAGCATCAATTCGATAAGGTGGAACTGGTGCGTTTCGTCCGCCCCGAAGACAGCTACGAGCATTTGGAGAGCCTGACGGCCAATGCCGAGGAAGTGCTGCGCCGCCTGGAACTACCCTATCGCAAGGTGGTTCTATGCACCGGCGACATGGGCTTCAGCTCGGCCAAAACCTACGACCTTGAGGTTTGGCTGCCGGGCCAAGCACGCTACCGTGAAATCAGTTCCTGCTCCAATTTCGAAGATTTTCAAGCCCGGCGGGCCGGCATCCGCTTCAAGGACAAGGGGCAAAAAGGCACCAGCCTGGCGCACACCTTGAACGGCTCCGGTTTGGCGGTGGGGCGCACCTTGGTGGCCATCCTGGAAAATGGCCAGCGGGTAGACGGCTCGGTGCGCCTGCCCAAGGCTTTGGCGCCTTATTTAAACGGCATCAGAGAGATCCCTCCCCCGAGCGTCTAAGGGAGACGCACAAGGATTAATCATGGGCGGCAAACGCTATCTGATTTTCTTGCTCTTAATCGCAGCCTGGCTTCTGTGTCTGGGGTCAACGGCTCTTGGCGCCCCCCCCGCTCCGTTTAAGCAGCAGACCACCTTGGATAAAAAAGCGGTGGCCGAACTTATGGCCGATAAGCTCTCGCATCTAACCCAAGGACAGCCTTTTACCATCAAGCACCCCAAACTGGGCCCCCTAACCGTGAGCCCCACCATAAACCCCCAGATGCAACGCCGGGCTGAACAGCTTTTGGCCACCAACCGTGATCTCCGCGCCGCTCTGGTGGTGGTGGAGGCCGATACCGGCCGTTTGCTGGCCTTGGCCGGCATCAATCGCCGGCGCATGGCCCCTGAGGTTGGTTTGCGTGCTGATGCCCCGGCAGCATCTCTCTTCAAGGTGGTTACCGCAGCTGCGGCTCTGGAAGAAGTTAGCCTGGACCCCTCCACCCGGCTCAGTTTTGCGGGAAGGCCCCACACCTTGTTCCGATATCAGCTGAAGGAACGCACCCGGCGCCGGGAAAGAATCGTAACGCTATCCAAAAGCTTTGCCAACTCCAACAACCCCATATTCGCCCGCTTGGGCGTGCATAAAATCGGCGGCGACCTGCTCATGTGGTATGCCCGCGCTTTAGGTTTCGACCGCAGGCTGCCTTTTGAACTGCCGCTGGATATCAGCAAGTTGCCCGAACCGACCGACGATTTCCAGTTGGGCGAGTTGGCCTGTGGGTATCATCGTCACACCACCATGAGCCCATTGCACGCCGCCCTCATGGTTTCGGTGTTCATTAATGGTGGCCGCTTCATGGAGCCCTACGCGGTTAACCGTGTCTCCGGCGCAGGTGGCGAGGTCCTCTACCTAGGCCAATCCCAGAGCAAGGGCCGCCTGGTAAGCAAGGAAACCTGCGAATCCATGCGGGAGCTTTTTGAGGCCACGGTTACTGAAGGCACCGCCCGGCGCGCTTTCCGCCGCGTTGGCCGCGACCGCATCCTGCGCGGCTTGCAGTTGGGCGGCAAGACCGGCACCCTGCGCGGGCCGGACCTCACCGAGTTGTTCGAGTGGTTCGCCGGTTACGGCCGCGATCCCGATACCGGCAAAGCCTTAGCCATCTGCGCGCTAGTGGTGCATGGCAAGGTGCGCTATTCCAACCCCAAGAGCATGGCCCGGCAGATGCTGAAGGAAGCCTTCCGCATCACCCAAGCCAAGGCATCTACCGCCTCAAACAATAGAAGCCCTTCGAATCTTTAATTACCTTTTCGGTTAATTGCCAGCCCACCCCCGCGCGTGAGCTGGCTTCAATTGTCCTGAAAGGGCCCGGCAGGATCGCCCTATTTCAGCTCCTTGCCCTCGGTGGGCAGCTTGCCCTGCAGCATGGGCTGACGCGGCGCGTTCAAGGACGGGCGGTTGGCCATGAGGTTATACTCGCACCAAGTCTGGCTTAACACGTAGGTCTGTTCACCATCGCGCACGGTTCCGGCGGCGAGAAAGCCCTCGGCCTGCCAACCTTGCACCAAACGGTAGGTTTCTTCTTGGGTGAGCGCCAACATGCGGCATATCTCGGGTACGGTGATCTGGTCGTTCTGATCGAACATGGGCAGCACACGCTTCTGTGGCTTGGTCAGCCGGCGGCGGGCCATGGCCGCGGCTTTTTCCTTTTCTTCTTTTTCCGTGGGAGCCTTGGCTCGGGGAATGCCTTCTTTAATATATCGCGGCACTTCGGCTATGAAACCCAAGCAAATCCAATCGCCCAAGAGCCCGGCCTCCACCAGGCGGCCGGCGGGTTGGGTTTGCATAAAGGCCCGCCACTGGGCATACACCTCGTCGCTGAGCTCCAATTCTATCCGCGCCATGATTTAACCTCCTTCACAAACCAATAATTACCACCCCCGCTCGCCAGTGTCCACGCAGCGCAACTTGTGCCTTGGCCTTTCCTGGCCCATAATTGGCTCAGCCCGGCTGACAAGACCGAATGATATGCAAGTGTTTGTGGCCCGTGGTAATAATAGACTTGTCAGTTTTTAGGAAATGCTTTGCCTAATGCACCTATCATATGGCTCTATACTCCGCCATACAGGCGCGAGAACGCCGAAGCACTGCGCACATCCCTGCATTCCCGGGCTCGAGCCCTGGTCCTGGGACCCAGCGGGCACCCAGCGCCTGAAATTGACTTGGGATCCGCTCCAGATCTGGCGCTGGCTTTGGAAACCTGCCCCTCCGACTTGAGACCGGCGGCCTGCGTTTGCCTGGCCCAAGATCCGCCCAAAGGAATCGATTGCCTACCCTGCCCGGTGTTGGGCTGGGCCGGAGGCGCAGGTCTGGAGGGGCAGTTACCACCGGAAGTTGAGGCTGGAGCCCGGGCCCTGTTCACCGCAGCTGATAAAGGACATCTGCCGCGATGGCTGCCTGAAGTGCAGATCAACTTGCCGCTCAAGGACCTTCTGGGCCGTTACCGGATCTTGGCCCAGACTCTGCCCCTCAACCTGGAGGTGGGCTTGGACGCCCACGCCTTGGACGAATTGGGGCCCGAGGATTTGAGCGCCGCCAAGCTTCTCTTAAAGGACAGAAGGGTCACGGCTCATTTGGCATTCATGGACCTGGCGCCGGGCAGCCGTGATCCTTTGGTACGGGAAATCAGCCGGCAACGGCTTTTAGCGGCGGCCGAACTCGCCGGCCAAATCGAGGCTGAGCAGGCGGTGGCCCACCTGGGCTTCGACCACCGCACCAACCCTGAACCAGAAGAGTGGGTCGCGCGGGCTGCACCGGTTTTCGCCGGATTGGCCGACGCCCTGGCTGCCCAGCACTGCCGCCTGGTCCTGGAAAACGTATTCGAGCAGGATCCGGAAGTGCATCTTCTCTTGATTGAGGCCATGGCCAAGCTATCACCCACCCATGTCGGGTTCTGCCTTGATGTGGGCCATGCCTTGGCCTTTTCTGCCACCCACCTGGAAAAATGGTGGACGGCTTTCCAGCCTCGTTTGTGGGAGTTGCATCTGCACGATAATGGGGGTAGTGGAGACGAGCATCTGCCCGTGGGTTGGGGCGCGGTTGATTGGCGCGTGGTCGCCCAAGGCTTGTCTCTGCGGGAGCGTCGGCCGGTGATCACCTTGGAACCTCACCGCGAAGCACATCTATGGGGTTCACTGCGAGGCATGGAAAGACTAGTTAGAATCGGCTAAACCGCATGCAAGTCAATAAGCAACGCGGGACCGGGCATGGCGCCGGGTCCCGCGTTATTTACATACACTATATCCATGTGCAGCAACCACGGACATACGTGGTTGCTACTATGGCCGTTTAAGCCTAGTTTTCCGAGTAAACGTGATCGTCGTACTCGCGCTCCAAGAACAGCTTGTGCTTGGCTTCCTCCTGAGCAAGCGCGCTGAAAACCTCCTGCAACTCGGCGTCATCGGTGGCGGCGGCCAGGTCGCTATACAGGGCAAAGGCCGCACGCTCGCGCTGCATGGCCACCGTCAGCGCATCCTGATAGTCCATGTCCGGCTTGGGCTCACTCTGGGCCAGGTACTCAGAAACCTTGAGGTCAGGCACCGTGCCGCCGGCTCCCAGCGACTTGCGGCCCTGCTTTACGCCTTTTAACTTGGCTTCGTGGCGCGCTTCCTGGGCCACGAAATCCATTAGCAGTTTCTGCATGGCTTGGCCTTTCACCTTGGCCGCCAACTCGCGGTAGAAAGACTGGGCTTCCTGCTCTCTTAGTATGGCGAAATCCAGGATGGCGTCTGCGGAATTGAACTTCTCCATAAGCGGCTCCTAGAACAGGTTCTTCAAAAGATAATGCACAATTTATAGCGCAAGCTTGCCTTGGTTCAAACCATTGCGCTCTACTTGCAGCCATTCATGGGCGCGCCCACGCAGGATTGGGAGGCCGCATTCCAGGACTCGCAATCAAAATGGCATTTCTCATCGGCCGAGGTAGGCACGATGGCGCCTTTTTGCACCGAGCAGCCGGTGGTGAGCCAGCCGCGGTTGGGGCCGTAGACCCGGATTATTATCTCCCCGTCCACCGGCATGATGTTGGCGTTGCAAGCCGCCTGATTGGAAATACTGCCGGCATAGTGAATCGTCTCATATTGCCCCTTTTGATAATCCCAAACTTGATGGGTCCAGGGCATCTGCACATCAACCTGTAAGAAGGCAAAGTTATAACCCGGCGCCTCCACCGGATCGCCCAGCTGAACCGTGACGGTGGTGCCGGTCTCGGTCACATTGTAAGTGGTGGTCTTGCTTAAGGTCAGCGAATCCGTATCAAAAAAACGGCCGCCGATGATTTCCATGCCCTGATCGCATTGAAAGGTCAAAGTGGCGCTCATGGCGCTGGGACATATCAAGGCCGTAGTCAGCAATAAAGAAGTTAGAACTGCCAGGCTCTTTTTCATGAAATGCCTCCCCAGGTTTTTAGGGCAAGATACAGTGGGCTAATAGTTTAGCAACCGGCAAGCAGACAAGTAAAGGACTCTATGCCCGTCCCCGGGTGCGCAGCCAGCCCCATAGCGCGGCCAACAAATACACCGCGCCGGCAAGTACGATAATTGTCGCGCCAGCAGGAAGGTCCGGGCCATAGCTAAGCGCCAGGCCAGCGGTGGTGAAGGCGGCGGAAACCACCACGGCCAACCCCATTATGCTCCCCAAGCGGCTGGCCAGGCGTCCGGCAATGGCCGCCGGTAAGGTCAAGAGAGCGATCACCATGATGATGCCCACCACCGCCGACAAGAGCACCACGGTAAGCGCGGTTAGCACCAACAGCAAAAAAAAATAAAAATCCGCGTTAAGGCCTCTTAAACGGGCGAACTCCTCGTCAAAGCATACGGCGCTCAGCTGACGGTACAGCCCCAGGCCCACGGCCAGCACCACCACATCCAAGGCGGCCATGGCCCAAAGGTCGCCCGGGCTCACCATCAGGATATTGCCGAAAAGATAGGCCATGAGATCGGTACCATAGCCGGGGGTGGCGGCCATGAACAAAACGCCCACGGCCATGCCTACCGCCCAGATGGCGCCAATGATGGTGTCCTCCCGTTCGCGGGCTTTAAGGCTTACCAGCCCCATGATGAGCGCAGCCAAAATACCAACCAGCAAGGCTCCCCATAGCGGATCGGCCCATTGCCACCCCTTTACTACCTGTAGGTAGTGCGCGGCCCCCAGACCGGCCAACACGCTGTGGGCGATGGCTCCGGCCAAGTAGGAAATGCGCCGAGCCACCACGAAGGTCCCCACCACGCCGCAGGCCAGGCTGGCCAGAAGCCCGGCTAAAAGCGCGTATTGCAAAAAGGCATAGGAGCCCACTGCCTGCCAGAACTCATTCACAGGCGCAACCTCCGGGCGGTCCCTTGTGATCGTGACGCACCATGCGCACCTCGCGGCCGTACATGTCACGTATCAATTCAGGCGTTAGCTCTGCCGTGGGATGGGTTGCAACCTTGCGGTTAACGCATATCACATGACTCACCAAAGGCGAGACAAAGCCCAGGTCATGGGAGACCATCAGAATGGTCAAGCCGGAACTGAGTTCTTGCAAAAGCTCATAAATGTTTTCCTCGGCCCCCGGATCCACCCCGGCAAAGGGCTCATCGAGAAATAGGATCTCCGGCTCAGTAGCCAGGGCACGGGCGATGAGCACTCTTTGGCGCTGGCCTCCGGAAAGTGCGGCAAAGGGGCGGGCGCCCAATTCGCTGAGGCCCACCGTGACCAAGGCCTGCTCCGTCGCATCCTTGTCCGACCGACTCCAGCGCCCCCCCCAACTGAGGCCGCCCAGTCCCAAGCGTCCCATGAGCACCACCTCACCAACGTTAATGGGAAAGGCCTTGTCCAAGCTAGGGTGTTGGGGGAGATAGCCCAAGCGCTGGCGCACCTTGGCCGGCGCTTGGCCCAGCACCAAAATCCGCCCCCGTTGGGGAGTGAGAAGTCCCAGCATCAGCCGGATCAGGGTGGATTTG
Source organism: uncultured Desulfarculaceae bacterium (assembly GCA_964507555.1). Classification (GTDB taxonomy): domain Bacteria; phylum Desulfobacterota; class Desulfarculia; order Desulfarculales; family Desulfarculaceae; genus Desulfocarbo. Next base: position 5,584 of record CAZDRW010000002.1, on the reverse strand, counting down.
CCTCCGCCGTTGGGCCCCACCACGGCCACAAAGTCGTGGCGGGCCACGGTGAGATCAACATCCTCCAGCACCGGTTCGCCGTTGAAAGAAAAGCTGAGCCCTTGCGCCTCAATCACCCGCGGCGCCTCAAGGCTGGGTTGAATATGGATCTGGCTCACGGCTTCTCCTGTTGCAGGGCTTGGGCCAAGCTTTCGGCCATTCTCTCCAGATTGGCTGGATAGTCAGGAGCCAAGGGATCCAAAACCACTACCGCGCCGCCAATGGCCTCGGCCAGGGCCTGAGCCGTGCCCCGGGTAAATTGGGGCTCCACAAAGATTACGCGCACGCCTTTTCCTTTGGCATGCCGAATGAGCCGCGCCAGGTGTTTGGCCCCGGGTTCCTTGCCGCCAGCCTGCACCGCCACTTGTTTAAGGCCATAAGCCTGGGCCAAATAGCCCAGGGCCGGATGAAACACAAAGAATTCGCGACCACGATAGGGCTGCAGGGTTTGCCTAAGTTTTGCATCCAACTCCAAGAAGCGTGCCTGGGTGCGCTTCAGGTTGGCCTGATAAAGTTCCCGGCCAGCCGGGTCGGCCTTACTGAAGGCGCGGGCCAGGTTTTCCGCGATCCTGGCTGCGCGGCGGGGGTCCAGCCAAATATGGGGGTCCGGCTCACCACCTAGATGGCCATGGTTCTTTTCTGCGCCATGCTCCCCGCTTTCGGATTCGAGCGGGATGCGCTTTATGCCAGCCGCCGCATCCACAACCCGCAAGCCGGGATTAGCGCTCTTCAGCTTAGGAAGTATGCGCCGGGCAAATGGCATGTCCATATTCAAAAAAAGCCGGGCCGAAGCCAGCATGGCCATCTGGCGCGGGGTGGGTTCAAAAGTATGGGGATCGCGCCCGGGCGGTACCAGTACCTGCACTTGCACCCTTTGCCCCCCGACTTCGCGGGCCAAATTGGCCACTGGCCCGATGTCGGCGAACACAATCAATTTCTCCGCTGCCCAGACCGACGCAATCGGGAAAGCGCAAAGCCAGGCAAAGATCGTCAGGCACCCTATGATGGCTCGGTTAACCATGGCGTTTTCTGCCCGAATCCGCGACGCATACCAGGTGCATGGCATGACAATGGTCGCACTCTTCCACACTGTGGCTTTGACTGAAGCGCTGCCAATGCTCCTTTTGTTCGGGAGATAGGATGCCGGTGCCCTGGCAGAGGGGGCAAACCCCGTCCAGGGC
>CAZDRW010000002.1:0-4354 GCA_964507555.1 uncultured Desulfarculaceae bacterium | reverse complement strand
GGCCAACACCGCCGCCCGGATAAACTCGGAGCGGTTGGGAATGCCGGCCATGGCCTTGGCCAGCGATTCGTCAACCTTGAAGCTGATCACTTCCTGCTTGCCTTTGTGCGCGCCCATGCAGAGCCCTCTTAATGGGTATGGTTAAGTCATTGCATTATAAGTATTACTATGTATTACCGTGATGTCAACCTCAAGGCCGCACCACCCCAGAACCAGCGCGGCAATACTCGCGCGGACATGATGCCTGAGTAGGTTATGCCTTGCGGAGCACTCTTTCGTCACCCAGGCGCATGGTCAGGCCCTTGCTGTCGAAGTGCTCCAAAAGCGGAATGATGTATTTGCGGGAGAGCCCCACCAGTTCCTTGAACTGGGGGGCGCCCATGCGTTGGTTGGCTTGCAGGTATTCCACCAGCCTGCGTTGGATCTCATGCAAAGCCGGAGTGTGATAGTAGATGTCATCCTTGATCCTGGTGAGCACGCCTTCATTAACCAAGACACCGAGTACCTGCTTGGCCTGCTTGGGGTCCTCGCCTGCGATCACATCCTTCAGGTTGGGCGGGGCCAAACCTCCATCCATGTATGCTTGCTCAATGTGCTTGCGCAGCTTGGCGTCTTCCTCGGCCAGGCGCACCTTGTGTTGGGGCAGGCGCAGCAAGTCCTTTTCCGCCACCAGCTCATCGCCGCCGGTAAGTTTGCCCAATATATGCGCAAATAACTTGGCCTCTAAGTTCCTCCCCAAACGCTGCTTTAGTTCCTCACGGGGCATGCCCGGCTTCAAGGGTTGTTGGTGGTGGAACTGGGCTACCAGCTCCAAGGCCTTTTGCATGAGTTCGGCCTGCACCTTATCGGCAATCAGGCGCCCGCCTTCCTTGTCAAATCGCACCAGTTCCTGCTTGGAGAGCATCTGATTCACCAGGCCGTCCAGTTCCTTGGGCGAAAGCGCCACCAGGCGCACCAGCTCTCCCACCGTGACGCCTCTCTCTCCGGCCAGGCGCGCCATGACCGCAACCTTGTCCACGGCCTGTCCGGTACTCAGGGTCTTGAGATCGGCGATGATCTCGGGCCGGCCCCGCTTATGGCGGCCGGGGTGGGGATGCATGATCGCGCCGCCGGCGATAGTGTGCACGGGAGAATATGAGCGCAGCACGTAGCGGTCGCCCGCCATAACCGCCACCGGCTCGTCCAGGCGCACCTGGCAGAAGGTATCGTCGCCGGGCTTCAATTCATCCCGGTCCAGGGTGTGCACCCGCCCCATGATCTCCACGCTGCCGGCATGGAATCGTATAGGCGCACGGTGCTTGATGGGGCGTAGCGCGCCGTCCAAGACCTTGATTTGCAAATCCAGCCACAGGCTGGGCACCAGGGAGCCGGGCGTGGCCAGGACGTTGCCGCGCACGATGTTCTCCTTGTCCAGACCCTGCAGGTTCACCGCGGTTCGCTGGCCGCGCCGGGCGCTTTGCTCCTCCTGGTTGTGCACCTGCAAGCCGCGGACCTTGCTGGTGAGCCTCTGGGGATTGATCATCAGTTCCTGGCCCACCTCCACCTTGCCACCGATGGCGGTGCCGGTGATAACGGTGCCGAATCCCTTCATGGTAAACACCCGGTCCACCGGCAGCCTGAAAGGACCGCTGGCCGGCTGCTCCTCCAAGCGCCTGGCCAACTCATCCATTGCCGCGATAAGCTCGGGCAGGCCGTCGCCCTTGACGCTGGAAACCGGGATGATGGGCGCGTCTTCCAGGAACGTGCCGCTCAAATACTCGGCCACATCCTCGGTCACCAAATCCAGCCAATCCTCGTCCACCATATCGGCCTTGGTCAGAGCCACCAGGCCATGCTTCACCCCCAAGAGCCGGCAGATGTCCAAGTGCTCCCGGGTCTGGGGCATGACGCCCTCGTCCGCCGCGATGACCAGCACGACCAGATCAATGCCCGCCGCGCCGGCCACCATGTTCTTCACGAACTTCTCATGGCCCGGCACATCCACGATGCCCAGGCGCTGGCCCGAGGGCAGGTCAAGATGGGCAAAGCCCAGTTCGATGGTGATCCCACGGGCTTTCTCTTCTTTTAGGCGGTCGGTCTCGATGCCGGTGAGCGCCTTGACCAAAGTGGTCTTGCCGTGGTCTATGTGTCCGGCGGTGCCGAGGACGAGCTGTTTCATCGGCGCATGCCTCTCTCGCTTGCTTGGGAAATTAGCTAGGCCATTAAACTATAGGTGGCGGACCCAAGGCCGTCAAGTTCACCAGCCTTGCTCCGAGGCCCGCCTTTGATCATAATAACCCTCATGTCTGTTTCCGAGCATAAACGAATCCTGGCCCTGGACATGGGCGCAAAGCGCATCGGCGTGGCTTTGAGCGATGCCGAGGCGCGACTGGCCTCGCCGCTTACGGTTTTGCCCAAGCGCGGCCGCGACGACAACGTGCGCGCCATCGCTGCTTTGGCGGCCGAACACCAAGTCGAGCTCATCGTGTTGGGGCTGCCGCGCAAGAGCGAAACCGAGCTGGGCCCGGCTGGCGAAGCAATTCAGCGCTTTGGCAAGCGCCTAGAAAAAGCGCTCAAGCTCAAGGTGGCTTTTGTGGACGAGTTTGAAACCACGGTGCGCGCCCAGGAGGCTCTTCTCAAGGCCGATGTTTCCCGGGCCAAACGGCGCGACAAGGTGGACAAGGTGGCTGCGGCCTTAATACTGGAGGCATATTTGACCGGACACGGTGAGCCATCATGAAACTGGGGCGTCCACTTCTGATCCTGGTGATGGCCTTGTGCCTGGCGATTCCCGGCTGGCTGGCGGCCAGGCAAGCTATTCTGAACCACCGCGCCCAGCCCGACGCCGAACCCAAGATTGTAGACATACCTACCGGACTGGGACTAGGCGATGTGACCCGGTTGCTGAATAATGCCGGAGTGGTGGATCATCCCCTGCTTTTTAAGTTGGCCGCCAGGCTCACCGCCCGCCACCAGAGCCTTAAGGCCGGCGAGTACCGTTTGAGCGCCTCATTAAGCTATGACGCCATCCTGGAGACCTTGCACCGGGGCCGGGTGTTAATGCACGTTGTAACTCTACCCGAGGGCTTCACCTTGGAGCAGATCCTGGATCGGTTGGCCCAGGCCGGACTGGTGGATCGCAAGAACGCCCAGGATCTGGCCAACGACCAAGACTATCTGAACGAACTGGGAATCAAGAGCGACAGTATGGAGGGCTTTCTATTCCCAGACACCTATAGCTTTGCCAAAGGCCTTAGCGCCAACGCCATATTGGGGCGCATGTACCGCCGCTTTAAAAGCGCCTGGCAGCCTCTGGCCCCGGCTGCCCAGGAAATGGGCCTAAGCCGGTTGCAGGCGGTGACCTTGGCCAGCATCATCGAGCGGGAGACTTCCTTGGATTCCGAACGGCCTCTGGTGAGCGCCGTGTATCACAACCGGTTAAGGCGCAAAATGCCGCTGCAAGCCGACCCCACCGTGATTTATGGCATGGATGATTTTACCGGCAACCTGACCAGGGAAGATCTGCACAACGATACCCCCTACAACACCTATACCCGGGCCGGGCTGCCGCCCGGTCCCATCTGTTCACCGGGCCGCGCCAGTTTACATGCGGCGGTGCACCCGGCCAAGGCCGATTATCTTTACTTCGTGGCCAGAGGCGACGGCAGCCATCATTTCAGCGCCGCCTACCGCGAGCATGTCAACGCGGTCAACCGCTATCAAAAAAAGAGACGCCGATAAAAGGTAAGGTTACTGCTCGCCCTCTGGCTTGCAGTTATTGGGCGCCCACCAGTCGTCGCGCTTTTCGAACCACCAATCAGTCCAGTCGGTCTCCATGATCTCTTTGGCCATCGCCTTGCCCGGCTCGGTTTCCAGGCGCTTTAGGGCGTAATGAATCCAGGCCGAGGCATAGGGGTTGTTAAGATCCTTCTGTTCCTTGAGTTCTATCAACAGATCCAACTGGTCCGCGTCATGCGCCAATAGGGCCTCGGGTGTTTCCTTGGCGTTGAACTCTGTGGTGAACTCAAGCATGCGCCGGGCAACTTCGGGTGGCAAGCGCCTTGCCTGGTGAGTAAGCGCCTTGCCCTCGTCCGCTTTGGAATATCTCTTATGCACGTAGTTTAGGTCCCCGGTTCGGGTCTCAGCCAGGTCATGGTGCAAAAGCATTAGCGCCACCCGAGGGGCGTCTAAGCCGTTTTGAGTCAAGGCTAGCTGATAGCCCAGAAGCGCGGCGCGGAAGCAATGGTCCGCCACGCTTTCTCCACCAGAACCAAGGAAAGGGTAGCCGGTGCGACGCATTTTTTTAAGCATTCCCGCCTCGAACATGAAACGCGCCAGTTCTTTCACCGGGTCACCTCCGCGGCGCAGGGGCGGC
>CAZDRW010000001.1:25839-29306 GCA_964507555.1 uncultured Desulfarculaceae bacterium | reverse complement strand
CGGGCAGCCGGGGCGCTAGGCCGCTGGCCTGGGGCTTGGAGCGGGTGGCCGAGGCCGTCAGCCTGGCCTTGGACCGGACGCGAGGCCCGGCCCAGGTCTGGCTGGAAAACACCGCCGGCGGCGGCGGCCAAATCGGCGGCACCCTGGCCCAGTTCGACCGCTTGCGCGGGCTCTTGCAAGGCCGGGCCGTGGGTTTTTGCCTGGACACGGCCCATGCCTGGGGCGCGGGCTACCACTTGGAAGACGCTGGCCGGGTGCGGCGCTTCCTGGACCGGGTGGATTCCATCCTGGGTTTGGCGGCGGTTAAGCTGTGGCATCTGAACGACACCAGCCGCCTGCGGGGCTCCCGCCGCGATCAGCATCAGCACCTGGGGCGGGGGCGCTTGGGAAGGCCCGGCTTCTTGGCCTTGGTTTGCGATGAACGCCTGAAAACCGCGCCCGGCGTCCTGGAAACCCCCAAGAACAGCCGCTGGGCCGACCGCCGCAACCTGGCCTTTTTGCGCCATCTGGAAAAGTTGTGCAAGTTATCGGGAACTTGACACAAACTAGGGCATATGCTAGTTTTGCCGAGATGGATTCTAGCTAAGGAGGTCGGCCTTGGCCGATAAAACATCGCAACCGCCCCCTGGAGTTGAAATAGTCGACTTGCTTGAAGTGGTCGAAGAGCCGTCGGCCGGCGCCGGAGCGGTGGGCGATGACTTGGACGCCCTATTGTCCGAGCTGGGCGGCGAGGATGCCGCTGACGGCGGCGGAGGCGCTGCCGCGGCTCCGGCGGCTGCGCCCGCGGGAGGGGACATGGGCGGTGACGACCTGGACGCGCTCTTGGCCGAATTAGGCGGAGAGGGCGGCGGAGGGGACGAAACCGCGCCGACAGAAGCCGCACCGGCCGCCGCAGCGCCCGCGGAAGCTCCGGCGGAGGCGGGCGGCGGCGATGAGCTGGACGCGCTTTTAGCTGAGTTGGGCGGTGAAGACGATGACCAAGGCGCCGAACCTGCGCCTATGGAAACCACACCGGCCGCCGAGGCTCCGGCCCCAGCGCCCGCCGCAGACGGCGGCGATGCTGAGATGGGCCAGGACGACCTGGACTCCCTGCTCTCCGAGTTGGGCGGCGATGCCGAAGCCGGTGAAGCCCCCGCCGAGGCCGCTCCCGCCGAGGCCGCAGCTGAAGAAGCCCTGCCGCCGGACGAGCCTTTGGAAGGCGGCGGCGATCTGGGCCAGGACGATCTGGACTCCCTGCTTTCCGAGTTGGGCGGAGGCGGTGCTGAAGCCGCAGCTGCGCCCGCGGCAGAGGCCGCCGCGCCCGAGCCCCCGGCCGAGGAGGCTGGCGGCGATCTGGGCCAGGACGACTTGGACGCGCTCCTCGCCGGCCTGGGCGATGAAGAGCCCGCCGCAGCGCCTGCAGAACCAGCCGCCGCAGCGCCTACAGAAACAACTCCTCCGGCCGGCGACGACGATGATTTGGATGCGCTTTTAGCCGATCTGGGCGGCGAGGAAGAAGCCGCGCCAGCCGAAGCAGCGGCACCCGCAGCGGCGGAAGAATCTTGGGATGAGCCCGTTCCGGAGCCGGAGCCCCCGGCGGCCCCGGCTGCAGCGGCCATGGCCGCGGTGGCGGCCGCAGAAATGCCCCAGCCTCCGGCCGGCTTGGACCCGGCCCGGGCCGAGGAGATTTTCAGGGCTGAGGCCCGCGAGATCGTGGAGCGCCTGGTGTCCGAGCTGGTTCCCCAACTGGTGGCGGACGCGGTGGCCCAGGAGATCGAGGCCATCAAGGCCGAAATGGCCCGCGACAACGACGACGTAGTAGACTGACCTGCCGGCCCGGCGGGCCGGTTTCATGGCGTGGGAGGCAACTCCCCGCCATTTTGTTTTGCCCACAATAAAAAACCATCGCCGGGCATTTGTCCCGGCCGGGAGCCAACCCTATCATGCAGCCCGAGACCTTGGAAAAATCCTACGAACCGGCCGAGGTGGAAGCCCGCTGGTATAAATTCTGGGAAGACAACGGCCTTTTCCACGCCGATCCCCATTCGGAAAAGCCGCCTTACTCCCTGGTGATACCGCCCCCCAACGTGACCGGCGCCCTGCACATGGGCCACGCCCTCAACAACACCCTGCAGGACGTGCTTTGCCGCTTCAAGCGGCTCACCGGCTATGAAGTGCTGTGGATGCCCGGCACCGACCACGCCGGCATCGCCACCCAAAACGTGGTGGAACGACAGCTGGCCAGCGAGAACCTGACCCGCCACGACCTGGGCCGCGACAAATTCATCGAACGCGTGTGGCAATGGCGCGAGGAATACGGCGGCCGCATCATCAACCAGCTCAAGCGCCTGGGCGCCTCCTGCGACTGGCAACGCGAGCGCTTCACCATGGACGAGGGGCTAAGCCGCGCGGTGCGCGAGGTGTTCGTGCGCCTGTGGGAAGAGGGCCTGGTCTACCAGGGCGACTACATCATCAACTGGTGCCCCCGCTGCCACACCGCGCTCTCCGACCTGGAATCCGAGCACGAGGACGTAAAAGGCGGGCTCTATCACATCCGCTATCCCTTTAAAAACGGCAAGGGGTATCTAGTGGTGGCCACCACCCGGCCGGAGACGCTTCTGGGCGACACCGCCGTGGCGGTGAACCCCGCGGACCCGCGCTACCAGGACTTGGCCGACGACACCGTGCTGCTGCCGCTTCTGGGCCGCGAGCTGCCCATCATCCGCGACGAGTACGTGTCTCTGGAGTTCGGCACCGGCGCCCTCAAGGTCACCCCGGCCCATGACCCCCACGACTTCGAGCTGGGCATGAAGCACGGGCTCCCCTCCATCCGGGTCATGGACGACAGCGGTGCCATCAACGCCGAGGGCGGGCCCTACGCCGGCCTGGACCGTTTCACAGCCCGCGAAAAGGTGCTGGCCGATTTGGATGCCCAGGGGCTTCTGGAAAAGAAAGAAGAGCATCTGCACTCGGTGGGCCACTGCTACCGCTGCCGCACCATGGTGGAGCCTATCCTTTCCAAGCAGTGGTTCGTCAAGGTGGGGCCCTTGGCCGCCGAAGCTTTGCAGGCGGTGCAGGTGGGCGACACCAAGATCGTGCCCGAGCAATGGAACAAGACCTATCACGAGTGGATGACCAACATCCGCGACTGGTGCGTGAGCCGCCAGATCTGGTGGGGCCACCGCATCCCGGCCTGGTACTGCGAGTGCGGCGAGGTGATCGTCTCCCGCCAGACCCCGGAAAAGTGCCCCCAGTGCGGCGGAGCCGAGCTGCGCCAGGAGACCGACGTGCTGGACACCTGGTTCTCCAGCGCCCTGTGGCCCTTTTCCACCATGGGCTGGCCGGATGAGACTCCGGAACTGAAGAAATTCTATCCCACCTCCTGCCTGGTCACCGCCTTTGACATCCTGTTCTTCTGGGTGGCCCGCATGATGATGATGGGCATCCATTTCATGGATGAAGTTCCCTTCAAGGACGTCTACAGCCAC
>CAZDRW010000001.1:0-25829 GCA_964507555.1 uncultured Desulfarculaceae bacterium | reverse complement strand
GCTAGTGCGCGACGCCTCGGGCCAGAAGATGTCCAAATCCAAGGGTAACGTCATCGACCCCTTGATCATGATCGACAAATTCGGCACCGACGCCTTCCGCTTCACCCTGGCCGCCTTCGCCGCCCAGGGCCGCGACATAAAAATGAGCGAGGAGCGCATCGCGGGCTACCGCAATTTTGTGAACAAGATCTGGAACGCGGCCCGCTTCACCCTGATGAACCTGGAAGGCGGCGACGAGATCGCCCCGGCCGAGCCCAACCTGGAGGACCGCTGGATCCTGAGCCGGGTCAACCGCACCGCGGGCGAGGTGGCCCTGGCCATCGAAGAATACCGCTTCAACGACGCGGCCAACCTGGTCTACCAGTTCACCTGGCACGAGTTCTGCGACTGGTATCTGGAGCTGGTGAAACCGTATTTGTACGGCGACGACCCGGCCCGCCGGGCCGCGACCCGCGCCACCCTGCGCGAGGTGTTCGGCCGGGTGCTGGTGCTTTTGCATCCCTTCATGCCCTTTGTCACCGAGGAACTTTGGCACAAGCTGCCCGGCGCCGAGGGCAGCATCATGCAGGCGGCCTGGCCCAAGGGGGAACCGGCGGAGTTGGACCAGGAGGCCGAAGCCGGCATGCAGCTCCTCATGGAGGTTATCGGGGCGGTGCGCAACATCCGGGGCGAGATGGGCATCAGTCCGGGCCAGGAGGTGGAGGTTATCCTTGAGCCCCACAACGATCTGGCGGCCAAGCTGGTGGAGAGCCACGCGGGCCGGGTGATGACTTTAGCCAAGGCCAAGAGCGTGCGCCAGGCCCAGCCCGGGGAAAATCCGGAAAAATCTGCCTCGGCGGCCCTATCGGCGGCCACGGTGCATGTTCCTTTGGCCGGTTTGGTGGACTTTTCAGCCGAGGAGCAGAGGCTTAATAAGGAGATCGCCAAGGTGGAAAAGGACCTCACCGCCAGCCAGAAGAAGCTGAATAACGAAGGCTTTTTGGCCAAGGCCCCCCAAGAGGTGGTGGACAAGGAAAAGGCCAAAACCGCCGAGGCGGACAGCAAACTGTCAAGGCTGCGCCAAAGCCTGGCCCGGGTCAGGAGCTTCATGTAGCCAGCAAATCTTTCAGGTTGCTAAACTTTAGCATTTGCAATGATTTAGGTGGGGATATATAATCCTGCCTGATTGGTGAAAATTCATACATGCGACCCCCTCCATCAGCCAATTTAGGCTTGACAGTGGAGGGTCCAATTGATAGACAGGAGAATGTGCCAACAGCCACAACCGTTTTAAACGGACATTAAGTAAGCCGAAACAAAGGAGGAGACCCAGCATGCCTAACGTGGAATTTAAGGGTAAAACCTACGAAGTCGACGAGGACGGCTTCCTGCAGGACCCCGAAAAGTGGGATAAAGATTTCGCCTACTATGTGAAGGAGCAGGAGGGCATTGCCGAGTTGGGCGAAGAGCACTGGAAGGTGATTGATTACCTCCAGGACTACTACAGGAAGAATGGTATCGCCCCCATGGTGCGGATCATGACCAAGGTCACCGGCTACAAGCTCAAACACATCTATGAGCTGTTCCCCAGTGGCCCGGGCAAGGGCGCCTGCAAGATGGCCGGCTTGGCCAAGCCCACGGGCTGCGTCTAGTCTATAGGCCGGATCTTAGCTGATCAAAAGCGGCGCCCGGACGCGCAAGTGGCCGGGCGCCCTCTTTTCGGCGACTACCTACCCAAAATTTCGTGCAGAAGCCAGGGCGGAGACATAGCGTGGCACTCAAGCCTTCCCAATCCGGCATCGACCTCAAGCCGGCTCCCAAAGCCTATAGCGTGGAGCAGGACAAGGCGCGCCACCCGGCCGAAACCGTGGCCTGGGTAAGAAAGCGCTTTGCCGGGCTGGGCCAGAATGTTCTTAAGGAAACCAAGCGCATAGACACCGGGAGACTGGACATCCCGGTATATTTAAGCCTTTGCGGCCATCAGGCCAGCGCGCTCACCAGCACGGCCAAGCAGATGGGCAAGGGCGCCAGCCCCGTCCAGGCCGAGGCCAGCGCGCTCATGGAACTGGCCGAGCGCTTCAGCTTTTTCTCCTTTATCAAACAGACGCCTTTCGATTATTTAAACCCTGCCCAAGCGCCAGAGCCCCTCATGGATTTCCAGCAGGTGGCTAACAGCCTGCATCATCCCGCTTCTGACATGGAAACCGCCCGCCGGGTGTTTGAGCTGCTGCCCCAGCGCTGGGCCTGGGCCCATAACCTCGGCGCCGGCCGCGAAGAAGCCGCGCCCCTGGGCTGGTTCTACGCCATCAACGAATACAACGGCCCGGCCGCGGGCAATTGCCAGGAAGAGGCGGTGCTGCAAAGCCTCTGCGAGGTGATAGAGCGCCACATCTCCGCGGTGGTGAGCCTGGAAATGCGCCCCACCCCGGCCATCGACCCGGCCTCCATCAGCGATCCGGTGGCCCGGGAGCTGATCGACAAGTTCACCCGGCAAGGCATCAAGGTATTCCTAAAGGACTTCACCCTGGACATGGGCGTGCCCTCGGTGGCCGCATTGTGCTTTGATCCGGCGAGCTTTCCCGCCAAAAGCGAGATCGTCTACGCGGCCGGCACCGCCACCAGCCCGGTGATGGCCCTGATCCGGGCCCTAACCGAAGTAGCTCAACTGGCGGGCGATTTCGAAACCGGCTCATCCTATAAAGTTTCGGCCCTGCCCAAGTTCGCCACCCTTGAGGAGGCGGCCTATGTCATGGATCCCGCCGGGGTGGTGCCCCTGGACTCCCTGCCCGACGTGAGCCGCCACGATTTCCGCGACGAGGTAGCGGCCTGCGTGGACGCCCTTAAAGAGCGGGGCTTTACGGTTTACTGCCTGGACGTGACCCACGCCGAATTGCAGGTGCCCGCGGTCTACACCTTTGTGCCGGGCTTTCATTTCGCCCTTCGCACCACCGGCACCGACGTGGTATTCCACGCCGCCAAGCTGGCCAGCCAGCTGCCCGACTCCGACCTGTCGCTTAGCGTGCTGGGCGAGATGAGTAAAGCCGCGCCGGGGACCTACTATCTCCCCTTTTTCCGCGCCCTGGCGCTCATAAACCAGGAGCGCCCCCAGGAGGCGCTGGAGGAGCTGGACGCGGCTTTGCAGCTGAACCCGCCGGCCATTGACGCTGCCAGCATCCACACCCAACGCGGGGCGGCCCTGAAAGACCTAGGCCGTTTTGCCGAAGCCCAGGCCGCGCTCATAAAGGCCTCCACCTTTCCCGAGCCTCACCCCGAGGTGTTCAACCTCTTGGGCTTTTGCCTGTTCAAGCAAAAGCAATACGAAGAGGCCATCCAGGCCTTTAGCCAAGCCATTGAGCTGGACCCGGGCCAGGCCATCAACTACGCCAACATAGGCACCAACCTGCGCGAGCTGGGCCGTGTGGAAGAGGCCTGCCAGATGTACGCCCACGCCGTGGAGCTGGACCCCTCCCTGGATTTCGCCCGTGAGAATCTGGAGCGGCTTAAAGGGGCGAGCTGAGACCAACCCGGCGCTAATTTTAGCCCCTAGCCAGCCCTTTCATCAGCGCCGCAGGCGGTGGCCGACCGAGCCCCTGGGGGCCTTCCGCGCACATAATTCAGACCTAGCTCACCGATTCCTTGACACTTTTTCCGCAGCAAGATAGCCTAGGGGCAGCCCGTGATTCCAATCCCAAGGCAGAGGGGGTTAACCTATGCTAGCTATTGAACAAATTCAGGCCCGCGAGATCCTGGACTCCCGTGGCAACCCCACGGTGGAAGTCGAAGTACTTCTGGAGGACGGCTCCATGGGAACCGCCGCGGTTCCTTCCGGCGCTTCCACCGGCGAGCACGAGGCCCTGGAGCTCAGAGACGGCGACAAAAGCCGCTACGGCGGCAAGGGCGTTTTGAAGGCGGTGGCCAACGTGCAGGAAGTGATCGCGCCCGAGCTGGTGGGCCTCGACGGCCTGGATCAGGTGCTCATCGACCAGACCATGCTGGAGCTGGACGGCACCGCCAACAAAGCCAAGCTGGGCGCCAATGCCGTACTCGGCGTGAGCATGGCCACGGCCCGGGCCGCGGCCGAGGCGCTTTTGGTGCCTCTGTACCGCTACCTGGGCGGTGCCTATGCCCGGCTTTTGCCCATGCCCATGATGAATATCCTAAACGGCGGCTCGCACGCGCCCAACAACGTGGACATCCAGGAATTCATGATCGTGCCGGTGGGCGCGGCCACCTTTGCCGAGGCGCTCCGCATGGGCGCCGAGGTGTTCCACACCTTGAAGAAAGTGCTGGCCAGCCAAAACCTGGTCACCAGCGTGGGCGACGAGGGAGGCTTTGCCCCCAATTTGAAGGGTAACGAAGAGGCCATCCAGGTTATCTTGGAGGCGGTGGAAAAGGCCGGCTACGCGCCCGGCAAGGACATCGCCATAGCCCTGGACAGCGCGGCCAGCGAGTTCTATAAGGACGGCAAATACGTGCTGCACAAATCCGACGGCAGCAGCCACGACGCGGCCGGGCTCATCGAGCTCTACAGCTCCTGGGTGGATAAATACCCCATTGTCAGCATCGAGGACGGCCTGGCCGAGGATGATTGGGAGGGCTGGGCCCAGCAGACCGAGGCCCTGGGCGACAAGGTGCAGCTGGTGGGCGACGACCTGTTCGTGACCAACACCGAGCGCCTGCAGATGGGCATCAACCAGCGCTCGGCCAACAGCATCCTCATCAAGCTGAACCAGATCGGCACGGTGACCGAGACCCTGGCCTGCATCGACCTGGCCAAGCGCAACGGTTTCACCCAGGTTGTGAGCCACCGCTCGGGCGAGACCGAGGACCACTTTATCGCCGATCTAGCCGTGGCGGTGAGCTGCGGGCAGATCAAGACCGGCTCCCTGTGCCGCAGCGAACGCATCTGCAAGTACAACCGGCTTTTGCGCATCGAGGAGCAATTGGATGAAACCGCCCGGCTGGCCCATCCTTTCTAAGGGCAGCCAGGAATAGCCAAGCAGGACGGGCCCCGGCGGCAATGAATCGCCCTAAGGCCAGTCTCTAAACCATCGCCTGGGAGGAAACGGTGACAACCGGCCCCTTACGTTACATTGTTCTGGGCTTGCTGATGGCGGCTCTGTTGACCTTGGGCGGCTGCGCCTACACCGTAACCACCGTGGAAGTGGACCCGCCCAAACTGGGACCGCCGGTGCATACCGGACAGGCCGTGGTCATGGATCAAGTCAAAGATCAGCGCTCCTGGCCCAGCGAAGCTCCGGACGAACGCATCCCTCACGTGCGCATCTTCGCGCCGGACATGACCCAAACCCTGCGCCAGGAGCTTACCCAGCGCGGCCTTTTCACGGCAATGCCTGAGCCGGACAGCCCGGGTGCACAGAAGACCAAGGCCGAGCTGAAGGTGGCCATCGGATCCTTTGCCTTGGAAGCGTCGGGCAATAACCCCTGGCTGGTGCCCCATATCCTCCTGGACGGCGTGGCCCTGCCGGTATTCACCGTGGTGATGGTGGGCACCGGCGGCGAGATCGACCTGGGCGGATACGCTTTCCCTTCCACCTCCATGGCCACCAACCTGCGCGCCTCGGTGAATTGGCGGGAGCCCTTTAGCAAGGAGCCGGTCCTGACCAGGGACTACAAGATATCGCTCCCCATCGGCGGCGTGTCCGAGCGCGAGATGAAACAGCAGATGGGCGACGCCCGCACCTATGGCGTGAACGTGGGACGGGAAGCCGGCATCAAGGCCATGACCACCCTGGCCGATCGCATGAGCCGCGATCCCCACTGGGCCTATCTGCAAGACTACCGGCGCTTGGCTCTGGCCGAGACCATGTTCAAACGCTTTAACCAGGGCCCGCGGGCCAAATCGAACGCCCCCTCTGCCACGGGACCCGCCACCCAGCAATGGCCCACTCCCTATCGCAGCTTTTCACCCCGCAGCGAGGTGAAGGTGAACACTTTCCGCAACGCGACGACGCCGGTAAAGACGCTGCCCTTGGCAGAGGAAAAGGACGCCGGGCCTCCGCTATCCCTGGGCCAGATGGTGGCTCAGGTACGCGGGCTTTTGCCTGTGCTTAAGCCCCTGGCCTACACCCCCGAGGAGGCGGGCATTCTTATCGACGGCTATATCGAGGCGGACAAACGCGCCGCCATCGTTAACGCCATCCGCGCCCAGCAACTGGGCCTGGAATACGTTAAAGACCTGCCAGCCAGCGACGTGCTGGACGAAAAAGCAGCGATTGAATTGTACGACTCGCCGGCCGTGGGCCGGGCCCAGGTGGAGGCCGCGCTGGTGGAGCGGGTGCTCACCTTGGCGGTGGGAGTGCTGACCCCCAAGACCGAAGCGCCCTCGGCCCAAGTCAAAGCGCTTAGGCAGGGGCTCATCAACGATCTCGCGGCCAAGCTCAAGGACAAGCCCAAGCTGCAGGTGCTGCTCCTGGCCAAGGCCGAAATGGCGGTCCGCCAGTCGTGGCCGCCCATGCAGGAACTTTTGAAGCTGGTGGGCTCACCCCTGACCCAGAGCTACCTGGCCCGCCGCGAAAAATAATTGGGCGTTTGATAGCAACTATCCCAGGGGCGCCCATCGGCGCCCCTCATTCATAGAGCGAGGCCAATGCTGAATATCCACAAGGTGAAAGCCCGCGACCTGCCCGATCTGTGGTTCCAGGCGGTCTACGACATCCTGGACCAGGGCAACCGCTTTGTCATCGACCGCGGCTCCTACGCCGGCCAGACCCGGCTGGAATACGACTTCTTCATGGGCCATGTCAGCCACCCCGGCGCTCAACCGCTCATCCCCGACATCCCGGCCTCCTGCGGTATCCCCAACCCGGTGGAGGAGGCATACATCTACGGCGGGGGCAAGTACGAAAAATCCTATCTCGAATACCTCATGACCCCCAGCAAGGAGCCGGGCGAGTCCTATACCTATGGCGAACGGCTGACCAAAGTGCCGCTCACCGGCGAAAAGCTGGCCTGGTGGGAAAAGGGCGAGGCGGAGATCGTCGACCGCCGCGAGGTGGACGGCCGCGCGGTGTTCGAAGACGGCGGCAAGCTCTACCTTAACCAGATCGAGTGGGTCTGCGAAACCTACCGCCGTTACGGCCCGCGCAACAACCAGATGGTGCTGCAAGTGGCCCACCCCTCGGACCTGTGCCTGGTGGACCCGCCCTGCCTGCGCTCCATCGACACCCGCATCCAGGACGGCCGGCTGCACTTTTTCGTGTATTTCCGCTCCTGGGATCTTTGGGGCGGGCTCCCCGCCAACCTGGCCGGCATTCAGAACCTCAAGGAATACATGGCCGGTCAGATCGGGGTGGAAGACGGCGAGATGGTGGTGGAGAGCAAGGGCCTGCACCTCTACGGCTACGCCGAGGACCTGGCCAAGCTGAGGTGCTTGAAGGGGTAGGTTGGGGCTAGTCAGTTAGAATTAGCGTCGATTGATATCAGAAAAACTAACCCGCCTTGCCTGCTCATAGGCAGGGCGGGATTGCTTTTGAGGGCGGGTTTTTGAAGTCCCTACCCCAACCACTTCAGCTCTTCCGCCTCCAGTTCCCGGATGCGGTCGCGGATGAGCGCCGCCTCCTCGAAGCGCAGATCGTCCGCCGCAACCGTCATCTCCTTGCGCAGCCGCGCCACCAGCCGGGGTATGTCCTCGGGCGCGGTCTCGGGCTCCTCCTCCAGCGGCACCGTGTAGTAATCCGCCGCCAGCTCATGGGGCAGCATGGCGCTGATCTTCTTCTTGATGGTGGTGGGCGTTATGTTGTGCTCGCGGTTGAACTCCCCCTGCACGGCGCGCCGGCGCTCGGTCTCGTCAATGGCCCGGGCCATGGAGTCGGTGATCTTGTCGGCGTAGAGGATAACCTTGCCGCCGATATTGCGCGCGGCCCGGCCCGTGGTCTGGATCAGGCTGCGGGTGGAGCGCAGGAAACCCTCGCGGTCCGCGTCCAGGATGGCCACCAGGCTCACCTCGGGCAAATCCAGGCCCTCGCGCAGGAGGTTGATGCCCACCAGCACGTCGAACACCCCGCGCCGCAAGTCCTGCAATATCTCAACCCGCTCGATGGTCTTGATGTCGCTGTGCAGGTACTTCACCTGTAGTCCCTGCTCGCTGAAATACTCGGTCAATTCCTCGGCCATTCGCTTGGTGAGCGTGGTGACCAGGGTGCGCTCCTTGCGCTTTATCACCTTGCGCAGCTCACCCAGAAGATCGTCCACCTGGCCGCTGGCCGGGCGCACCTCGATCTGGGGGTCCATGAGTCCGGTGGGCCGGATGATCTGCTCCACCACCACGCCCTCGGCCTTTTCCAGCTCATAGTTGCCCGGCGTGGCCGAGACGTGCACGTGCTCCTCGAACTCCTCGAAGTTGAGCGGCCGGTTGTCCAGGGCGCTGGGCAGGCGGAAGCCGAACTCCACCAAGGTGGTCTTGCGCGAGCGGTCGCCGCGGTACATGCCGCCCACCTGGGGCACCGAGATGTGGCTCTCGTCCACGATCAAGAGCCAGTCGTTGGGGAAGTAATCCAGGAGGGTGGGCGGGGCCTCGCCCGGCGCGCGGCCGGTGAGATGGCGCGAGTAGTTTTCTATGCCGTGGCACCAGCCCAGCTCCTTCATCATCTCCAGATCGAAAAGGGTGCGCTCGCGGATGCGCTGGGCCTCGATGAGCTGGTTGCTGTCCTCGAAATGCTTGATGCGCTCGCCCAGCTCGCTCCTGATGGCCGCGGTGGCCTCAATGCGGATTTCCTCGGTGGTCACGTAATGGCTGGCGGGGAAGATGGTGACCCGGGGCTCCCGGGCCAGCACCTGGCCGCGCAGGGGATCGATGAAGGAGATGTCCTCCACCTCGTCGCCGAAAAAACTGATGCGCACCGCCCGGTCCTCCTCGTAGGCCGGGAACACCTCCAGCGTGTCGCCCCGCACCCGGTAGGTGCCGCGGTGGAAATCATACTCATTGCGTTCGTAGAGGATGTCCACCAGCTTTCTAAGCACCGCCTCACGGCCCGGCTCGTCGCCGCGCTGCAGATAGAGGATCTGGTCGCGGTAGACCTCGGGCGAGCCCAGGCCGTAGATGCAGGAGACCGAGGCCACGATGATCACGTCGCTGCGGGTGAGAAGCGCGAAGGTGGCCGCGTGACGCATCTTGTCGATCTGCTCGTTGATGGAGCTGTCTTTTTCGATGAAGGTGTCGCTGGCCGGGATGTAGGCCTCGGGCTGGTAGTAGTCGTAGTAGGAGACGAAATACTCCACCGCGTTATTAGGGAACAGCTCCTTGAACTCGCCGTAGAGTTGGGCGGCCAAGGTCTTGTTGGGCGCCAGCACCAAGGCCGGTTTCTTGGCCGCGGCGATCACGTTGGCCATGGTGAAGGTCTTGCCGCTGCCGGTAACGCCCAGGAGCACCTGGTGCTTTACTCCGGCCTCCACGCCCTGGCTTATTTCCTCTATGGCCCGGGGCTGATCGCCCTGGGGCACGAAGTCCGAGACCAGCTCGAACTGGGCCGGGGTGGGCGCGGTGCGCCAATAAGTGAAGGTGGGTTCGCTCTCAAAGGCCATGGCTATTCGCTTTGGGGCTAAAGGCTAATCAGCGGGGAACAGGCGCCGCATGGTGGCGCGCACCTCGTCCAGCCACTTTTGGCGCTGCTCGTCAGTGCTCACCACGATCACGCTGAAAGTGCGCCGGTAGAAGTCCTTAATTCCGCAGAACTCGAAAAGGCATCTGCGCCATAAGGTCTCCAGGGGATCGCCGAAGGCTTCCGCCTCGCGCTCGGGGAAGGTATTGCTGGTATTGAGCACCACGGCCAGGCGTGCCTTTAAAAGGCCCTGGGGCACGCCCTCGCCATCATCGCCATCCAAAAAGCGATAAGCCACCCCGGGCCGGAACACCCGGTCCACCCAGCCCTTGAGCATGGCCGGCGGCTGGCCCCACCAGTTGGGGTGCACCACCACTATGCCGTCGGCCGCGGTCAGATCACGGCAGTGCCGGACGATAGCCGGATCCGGCGCGCCGTCCTGGGGAATCTCGGCCACGGGCAGTAAAGGATCAAAGCCCTCGCGGTAGAGGTCATGGAACGTCACCTGATGGCCCAATTCCTCCAGCTCTTCGCGAACGGCTCGGGCGATGGCGGCGTTGAAGCTGCGCTGGTCGGGATGGCCCAATACAACTAATACGTTCATGGCAGCTTCCAGCGGGTGCCCTGGGGGGTGTCCTCCAGGATGATGCCGCGCGCCGCCAGATCATCGCGGATTTTATCGGCTAGGGCGAAATCCTTGGCCTTGCGGGCCGCGTTGCGTTTTTCGATGAGCGCCTCGATCTCGGCCGGGTCCGGCCCCTCGGCGGCGGGCTGGCTGGCGGCCTGCATGAATTCCACCGGGTCCTGCTGCAACAGGCCCAGCCGCGCACCCAACTCGCGCATGGCTCCCGCGGCGTGGGCCATCAGCGCGTCGCGCTGGGGCGTCTTTTCCTCTCCGGCCAGGCGGTTGAGGCTCCGAGCCAGGCTGAAAAGGGCGCCGGTGGCGGCGGCGGTGTTGAAATCGTCGTCCATGCCTTCCTCGAAACGCTGCACGCCGTCGTTGATTTCCGCCCAGCGCGGGTCGTCAGCATCCGGCGCCGCGCCTTGGCCCGCGGCTTCCTGGTCGGCGCAGAGGAGCGCGGTATAGAGCCGTTCCAGGCCCTGGGCCGACTCATGCAAGGCGGCGTCGCTGAAATCCAAGGGCGAACGGTAATGCTTGGACAAAAGGAACAGCCTCAAGACCTCGGGCTTGGTGGTCTGCAAGATATCCTTGATGGTGAAGAAGTTGCCCAAGGACTTGGACATCTTCTCCTGATTGATGCGCACGAAGCCGTTGTGCACCCAGTAGTTGGCAAAAGGCTGGCCCGTGGCCGCCTCGGCCTGGGCCACCTCGTTTTCATGATGGGGGAAGATCAGGTCCTTGCCGCCGCCGTGGATGTCGAAGCTGGCTCCCAGGTACTTGGTGCTCATCACCGAGCACTCGATGTGCCAGCCGGGACGGCCCGGCCCCCAAGGGCTCTCCCACTTGGGCTCGCCCGGCTTGGAAGATTTCCACAGGGCGAAGTCCAGGGGGTCCTTCTTGCGCTCGTCCACCTCCACCCGCGCGCCGGAGCGCATGTCGTCCACGTCGCGGCCCGACAGCTGCCCGTAGTTCGCGAAGCTGCGCACCGCGAAGTAAACGTCGCCGTCCACCGCATAGGCGTGGCCTTTGTCTATGAGCTTTTGCACGGTGGCGATTATCTCGGGGATGTGCTCGGTGGCCCTGGGCTCCAGATCGGCGGGCAGGACCTCCAGGGACGCCATGTCCTGGCTGAAGGAGTCTATATAGCGCTGGGCCAAGGCTTCGCAGGTGGTGCCGGTTTCCGCCGCGCGCTTGATAATCTTGTCATCCACGTCGGTGAAGTTGCGCGCATAGGTGACTTCATATCCCCTGGCCCGCAGGTGGCGCACGATGGCGTCAAAGGCCACATAGCAGCGGGCATGGCCCACGTGGGGGTCGTCGTACACCGTGACCCCGCACACGTACATATTGATCTTGCCCGGCTGCAGAGTCTGCAATTCTTCCTTGCTGCGGGTCTTGGAGTTGTAAACCTTAAGCGCCATCAGCTCTCCCTGCCAAGATGGGCCCGCTTGGCCAGCGGGTGGTTAATGATTTTGATCGGCCCCTAAAGGCTCGAGGACCGCGTTGGCCAAGGCGGCGATGCCTTCGCCCCGGCCGGTGAAGCCCAAGCCCTCGGTGGTGGTGGCGGCTATGTTAACCCAGCTTGGGTCCAGGCCCAGACGCGCCGCCAGCTTGAGCCGCATGGCCTCGGCATGCGGGGCCAGCTTGGGCTTTTGCGCCACGCAGGTCACGCTCACCTGCCGGGGCCGCCAGCCATCCCGGGCCAAGCGCTCCACCACCCTACCTAAGAGTTCCAGGCTGTCCGCCCCGGCGTAGGCCGGATCGCTGTCGGGAAACATGCCGCCGATATCGCCCAAAGCGGCGGCGGCCAGGAGCGCATCCATCACCGCGTGGGTGACCACATCCGCGTCCGAGTGGCCCAGCAGGCCCAACTCGTACTTTATGCGCACCCCCCCCAGGATCAGAGGGCGGTCCGGGGCGAACTTGTGCACATCCAAGCCTTGGCCCATTCTGGCCGGCTTAAGGCCTGCCGCCAGCCAACCCTCGGCCAGGCGCAGATCCTCGGGCGTGGTGATTTTCAGGTTCTCCTTGGCGCCCATGACCAATCTCACCTCATGCCCGGCCCGTTCCATGAGCCCGGCTTCGTCGGTGGCGTAAAAATCATCCTTGCGGGCCTCGGCCAGGGCCGTTTGCAGCAGATCCACGCGGAAACCCTGGGGCGTCTGCACCTGCCACAGCTTGCTGCGGTCCAGGGTGCGCCGCACCAGGCCGTCGTCGCGGGCCTCTTTCACCGTGTCTTGGCAGGGCAGCGCTGCCACCGCTGCTCCGGTGGCCTTCGCCGCCTGCAGAACCCGGGCGAAAAGCTCCGGCTGCACCAAAGGCCTGGCCGCGTCATGCACTAGCACCCACTCGGTCCCGCGCTCCGCCGCCGCGGCCACGCCGGCCGCCACGCTGTCCTGGCGCTGGGCGCCGCCCGGTACCACGGCCGCTATCTTGGCGAAACCGTAAGGGGCGATGCAAAGCGTTTCCAGTTCGGCCTCGCCGCCGGGAGGCGCCACCACCACCACGCCCTCCACCACCGGGGCCAGCTCCAAAGCCGACAAGGTGCGGCATAAAAGCGGCACACCGCCCAGGCCTAAAAACTGCTTGGCCGGACCCGCGCCCATGCGGGTTCCGCTGCCGGCGGCCGGCACCACTGCCATAACCTTGCATTCCATGCGGCGGCTCCTAATTCGGAACAATATTGAATTGTAGACCGCCGCAAGTCCCACGGCAACCCCGCGCATGGCATCGGCCGCGCCTCTAAATCCTTTTGACGGTTGAGGCCTGACCTGGCATCCTCCATTTGCTATACTATACGCCAGTTTTTAAGCAACAAGGGGTCAATGCCATGAGCTCAGGCTTCATGTTTTGGCTATGGACCCTGCTCACGGGTTCCAAGCTTAAAGCCTATCATTTTGAAGGGCACCGGCTTCTGGCCGCCGACCGCAAAGTCGCGGCCATCAACTTGTACCGTGAAATGCTGAGGCAGTGGCCCGACCAGCCCGACGGCTATCTGGGATTAAGCCAAGCCTACCGGGCCATGGGCCTAAGGCCCGAGGCGATACGAGAAGCCAAAATCGGTGAGGCCTTGGCCCAATTACAAAAGAACCCGGATGATTTGGCCTACCGGATCGACTTGGCCAGCGGGCTAATTGAAAAAGAGCAATTCAGCCGTGCGGCCGCGCACCTTGACTACGCCCTTAAGCTGGCCCCCAAGGACAAAGAACTGCTTAAGCTCGCCGCACATGTATTCATAAAAAACCGTAATTATGAACGCGCGGTAACTGCGCTTATCGAAGTGACCCGCCAAGAGCCCCTACAGGCAACCCATTACGAAAAACTGGCCAAGAGCCAGGGCTCGCTCAGGCTGACCCAACAGGCGGTGAGGTCGGGGGCAATCGCCGAAGCGCTAAAAGCGGTGGATGCCGACCCAGGGAATGCGGAAATGGTAGACCGGGCCATACGCCAATTTATAGCCGGCGGGTTCACAGACCGGGCTCTCATCCTGGTGGAGCGCTGTTTGAAAGGCCACGAGGACAACGCCGGCCTGCAGCGGCTCATGGGCGAAATGCTTTTGAATGACCATCAGAGCCAGCAAGCCATCACGGCGCTGAAACTGGCGGTGTCTCTCGACCCCACGGATATCAAGGCTCATTCATTATTGGGCCAGACCTACCAGCGCGAGGGCAATAAGGAGATGGCCGAGCATCATCTGGGGCTGGTCCGGACCATTGATCTCGCCAAGCAAAGCAAAGACCCCATTGATGCCAGCATCGCCATGGTGCGGGTGCTCATAGACAGCGGAAATCAGGAGCAGGCCCTACAGCAGGCTGAAAACGTTTGTAAGGAATATGCTGACGATTGGCGCGCGCCCTATGCCCTTGGCATGGCGCTCAGGGCGCAGGGCAAGGTCAAAGAGGCTATCACGCAATTGCAAAAAGCCATGAGCCAAAACTGCCTGGCGCCTGAGCCCCATCTGGAGATGGCCTCGCTGCAATCTGACCTGGGTGAAATCTTGGAAGCGGTGGGCGAAGCGCGCAAGGCGGTAAACCTGTCTCCCCGCGACCCGGAGATACGCCGCGTGCTGGCTTCGGTATTGCGCACTCACGGCTTTGCGGATCAGGCCGTCGAAGAGGAAGAACTGGCCGAGGCCTTTAGCAAGAAGGCTTAAATGAAACAGGGCCCCCATGAGGAGGGCCCCGCAACGCTCCGCCCATTAGGGCGGCCTTTTATTTTTTGGGTTTGAGCACAAGGCGTTCATACAAAAGGCTGAAATCCAAGCCTTGGTTCACCATGTCAATGGCCCGCTGAATCTTTTCCGGCCCCTGCAGAGAGCCCCGGGTGCGTAATGCCTCCAAGGCGCGGGCCACGCTAAAGGTGTCGTTGCGCACCACCAGCACCGGCACCTCGAACTCCTCGGCCTTGGAGATAATAAGCTCGTTGGGATAGAAATTGCCGGTGAGAATCATGCAGGCCGCGCCGCCCTCCAGCGCCGCGATCTGCATGTCGGGCCGGTCGCCGCCCACGATGCAGGCGAAATCGCGGTCGCTGCCGAAAAAGCGCTGAGCGTGGCCCACCTGCATGGCGCCGATCAAAAAGCGTTTCACCAGGCGATCCATTTGCTTAAGGCAGCAAACCGGCTTCGCTCCCAGATGGTCGGAGAGCTCCTGCACCGTGACCGAAGAAAGGAGTTCATCCTTGGGCAAGCGGCCGAAGGTCGTCACTCCGCGCATCTTCAAGAACGGTGCAACCTGCTCATCCAAGGCAGCGTTCATGTCCTTGTCGACTTTATTTATTATGACCCCGGCCGTGGCCTCTCCCAGACGGTTGGCCGCCGCCAACAGGTCATCCAAAAAGAACTCGTTCTCATAGGGCTCCACGATCACCACCTTGGCGCCCAAGAGGGTGGCCAAGGCATAACCCGAGATGCCCACCATGGCGCCCGAACGCAGGGTGCCGGCCCCGGACAAGAGCAGCACGTCCTTTCCCTGGGCCAGGGCCATGCAATGATCCACCACCTTTTGGGCAAGCCCTTCGGCCTTGCCGCGCAAGGCGTCGGAGATAAGATCCTGGGTGCGCAGCACCGCGCAGCATTGCTCCGCAGACTGGTTAAGGCCCAGGGCCTGGTTTACCATCCAGGCGTCGCCGTCGGTGTATGCGCCGTCCACCTTAACCGGGTTGGTGCCATAAGGCTTGCAAAAGGCCAAAGAGAAGCCATCTTCCATCAAGCGCCGTCCCAAGCCCAAGGCCACCACGTTCTTGCCGGCAACGGCCCTCACCGAGCCAAGGTAGATCATGACCATGATTATTCGTCTCCCTTCGCAGGGCTTAGAGATATTCTAGCATCCACCGCCACCACGCCTTGTCCCCTGGGCAACGCCAGCATGGGATTTATATCGGCCTCGGCCAACATGGGGAAATCGTGGACCAAGCTGGAAAGCGCCAGCAAAGCCTCGGCCAACGCCGCTAGGTCGGCCGGCGGTTCTCCGCGCACACCGCGCAAGAGCGGGAAGGATCTTATGCCCTTTACCATCTCGTCGGCGTCCTCCGGGCTTAAGGGCCCCACCCTGAACGACACGTCCTTCAGGACCTCTACGTATATTCCGCCCAAACCGAACATAAACAGAGGTCCGAATTGGGAGTCCTGGTTGAAGCCCAGGATAGTCTCGCGGCCGCCTTTCACCATCTCCTGCACCAGCACCCCGCGCACCCAGGCGTTGGGATAGCGCCGGTGCATCCGGCTGGTCATTTCAAAAAACGCGTCCGCCACCGCTTCAACTGTTTGCAGGCCGACCGCGACCCCGCCCACGTCGGATTTGTGCACGATAGCCGGCGAGTCGATTTTCATGACCACGGGCAAACCGATTTCCCGGGCCGCGGCAGCGGCTTCCTGGCTGGTGGCGGCCGGCACCGAACGAGCCACCGGAATGCCGTAAGCCGCAAAGCACTCCCGGGCCTCGGTTTCCGACATCTGCAGGCGCCCCTGGCTACGCAGGTTGCTGACGATGGCGGCTACCTTTTCCTGATCGCCGGGAATGATCTTGGCTTGGCGTGGTTTGGAGCTGATCCATCTCTGATATGTCAGCATGCCGCGCATGGCCTGCACCGCATCTTCGGGGAAATCAAAGGCGGGCATGCCCCGGCTCATGCAATAAAGCCGGCTCTCGGCCACCGAATGGCTGCCCATGAGGGTGGCGAACACCGGTTTTTTGGTCTCAACCTCGCAGATCAACTTGGTCAGTTGCGCGGGGTCAATGGTGGCGGCGGGGGTCATGATCACCAGCGCGCCTTGCACGTTATCGTCATCGCAGACCGCCCGCAAGGTCCTGGCGTACATTTCGGCCGGAGCGCCGCCGGTGAGATCAACTGGGTTATAGAATGAGGCGATGGACGGCAGAAAGGAGCGCAGTTCCTCCACGGTCGCGGCCTGCAGGCCGGCCAAGTGCATACCCGAGTTCTCCACCGCGTCGGCGCAGATGATGCCCGGCCCGCCCGAGTTGGTGACGATGACCATGGCCGGTCCCTTGGGCAGGGGCTGATGGGCCAGGGCTTGGGCCAGGTTGAAAAGCTCGCGCACCGTGTGGGCCCGCAGGATGCCGCACTGCCCGAAAGCGGCCGAGTAGGCCGAGTCCGCCCCGGCCAGGGCCCCGGTGTGGCTGGAGGCGGCCTTGGCCCCGGCCTGGGTCACCCCGCTTTTCACCAGCACCACCGGCTTGTGGCGGGTGACCTCGCGCGCCACCTCCATGAAGCGGCGTCCGTCCTCCACCGCCTCCAGGTAGCCCATAATGACCCGGGTTTCGGGATCATCGGCCAAAAGCTCCAGCACCTCGGACTCGGTGATGTCCACCTTGTTGCCCAGGCTGACGAACTTGGAAAACCCGATTTCGTTGTCCAGGGCCCAGTCCAGGATGGCTAGGCACATGGCCCCGGATTGGGAGAAGAAGCCGATGTGGCCCTTGCGGGCCATGTCGGCGGCGAAGGTGGCGTTCAGGCCACTTTGGGTGTCCATGATACCGATGCAGTTGGGGCCTATCATACGCACCCCGGTGTCGGCAACCGCCCGGTCGAGCTCCCGCTCCAGGGCCGGGCCCTCGCCGCCCACCTCCTTGAAACCGGCCGACACCACCACCTGGGCCATGATGCCCTTGCCCGCCAGGTCGCGCACCGCCTGCGGCACCAAATGGGCCTTGACCGCAATAACCCCCAACTCGATGCCGTCGGGCAATTCCTGCACCGATTTGCACACATCCCTTCCCAAGATGGCGCCGCCTCCGGGGTTAACCGGGTATACCGCGCCCTGGTAGGCGTAGCGCAGAAGATTGTGCAAAACGTCATACCCCACTTTGCCCGGCTTGGATGAGGCTCCCACCACGGCCACGGCTTTGGGGTTGAAGAACGAACTAAGCAAGAGGTTCCGCTCCTGTTGACGATGGCTGATCGGATTGCGCCGCGAGGCAGAATCGGACGCATAGCTAGAATTGTAGCACTGCTTGCAGGCCGTTAGCCAGGCTGGAGGAGAAATGTAACTTATTCTTCTTGCATGCGGCGGGATACTTCACGGTGGTAGGCCGCGATCACCTCTTCATGATTCAGCAGGCCTAAGAGCTTCTGGCGTCCTTCATGATAGTCCACCACGGGTATTTGGTTGTATCCCGAGTTCAGGAAGGTGAGGAGGGAATCGTAAAGATCCTGATCGGCGGTCAGGGTCACCGGCTCGGTGGCCAACTCCCCCACCACCAAAAGCTCGCGCAGAGAGTCCTCGAAAAGAACCGTGCGGATGTTCTTGATCGATAGCAGCCCGCTCACCCGGCCTCCATCGTCCAGCACCGGGAACACGCTCTGGCCGCTCCGGCTGATGATGCTTTGTAGCTCCCGGAAGCGGGTGTTGGCCTGCAGGGCCACGAAGGTCTGGTCAGGGTCGAACACGTCGCTCACCGTGAGTTCGGACAGCACGTTCACCGTGATGTCGCCCTCGTGGGCCGGTGATTGGAATTTGTTGCCCACCTGCTTTTCATAGATGCTGATGTTGCGGTTGAAAAGAATGGCGATCACCGATACCAGCATCAAGGGCGGCAGCAAGCCGTAGGACCAGGTCATCTCGGACACCATGAGCATCGCGCCCAAAGGTGCCTTGGCCGCGCCGGCGAAGAAAGCGGCCATGCCCACCAACACGAAGGCTCCGGGCTGCTGTACGATGTCGGGGAAGAGCATGTTGCCCACAACCCCCACCACTCCGCCCAGCATGCCGCCGATGAACAGAGTGGGCCCGAACACGCCGCCCGAGCCGCCCGAGCCGATGGTGAGACTGGTTGTGAGTATCTTGAACACCGCGGCCATGATCATGATCTTGATGGTCAATTCGCCGTAGATGGCCTGCTGCAAGTAGCCGTAGCCTCCGCCGATGGCCTGGGGCACAAACAGCGCCACCAGTCCCACGCCCAAGCCGCCCAGGGCCGGCCTGAAATGCTTGGGAATGGTGAGCTTGCGAAAGAGGTCGCGGGTGCCGTAAAAGGTGCGCACATAGAGAATGCCCACCGGCGCGCAGATCAAGCCCAGGATAGCGTAGAAGATAAGCTCGCGGGGATCGCGGAAGGCGAACTTGGGGGTGGCGAAAATGGGCTCGAAGCCGAAGGTGAAGGAAAACAAGGAAAAGGCGATCACCGAAGAGATGACGCAGGGGATGATGGCCTCGGACTCGAAGTCCTCGCGGTAGAGCACCTCCACCGAGGTTATGGCCGCACCCAGGGGCGCCCGGAAGATGGCGCCCAGGCCGGCGGCGCAGCCGGCCAAAAGGAATATGCGGCGCTCGCGCACCGACAAACCCAAGGTGCGGCTCAGCCAGGAGCCGAAACCCGCCCCGATCTGGGCTATGGGTCCCTCGCGTCCGGCCGAGCCGCCGGTGGCCAGCGTTACCACCGAGGCGAACGACTTGATGAAGGGAACCCGGGTGCGGATGATGCCCTTGAGGTTATGAAAAGCGTCGATCATGGCGTCGGTGCCGTGGCCTTCGGCCTCCGGGGCCCAGGTGTAGACCACGAAACCAGAGATCAGCCCGCCAATCACCGGAATCAAGCACAGCAGCCAGGGCCGGTAAGGCGTGTTCACCACCATGTGCACCAATTGCTCACCGGCCGGGGCCGGAGCCGGCGCGCCGGCCAGGTAGCCCAGGCAGAACCAGCGCAGCCACTCTAGGCAAAAGAAAAAGGCCATGGCCCCCAAGCCGGAGACGATGCCGATGAGCACGGAGATGAATATGCGCTTGGTGGCGTCGTTGCTGAAAAAGGAAAACAGGTTGCGCCAGAAACCGCGGTTGCGTTCTGTGGATAGGGCGGATTCGGGCAAAGCGCGTACTCCCTGGAGGCTTTAAACCATAGCCGGATACAGCGGATTACCTTACCCCTCGAGCCCCGGCCTGTCAATGTAAAGAGCCTGTTATGTATCCGGAATTACGTGAAGCTCGGCACAAAAGCGCCGTTCAGCTCCAGATCACCACCTCTACCCGGCCCGGGCCGTGGACCCCCAAAACTATGACCGCCTCGATATCGCCGGTTTTGGACGGCCCGCCGATGAGGCTTACCGCCGGGGGCAGGCCGCCGGGAAAGCGCGCCGGGTCCTTAAGCGCCTCGGCCAGGTCGGAAAGGGCCGGCAGTATGTCTCCGGCGTGTAGCAGCGCCACGTGCAAAGGCGGCATCAGCGACAGAAGCCGTCCGCCGCCGGGACGGGCCACCTGCACCAAGGCCCCCACCTGGGCCACGGCCATTTCGGCCCGGGTGAGCCCGGCGGATAGCGGCTCAATGGTGTCTGAGGCGGCCCGGTCATCGCCAGCCTTAACCACCTCAAGACCGGCCTTTTCCGCCGCGCCAGCTAGCAGCTGGTTAAGCTCGGGTCCCAGGTCGGCCGCACCCAGGCGCTGGGCCCCGCTATCTTTGATCAAGGCGAGGGCCTGTTGCAAGGCGGCTTCCGCGCTGGCCAACAAATGCACCCCCATGCCGGTGGCGCGCAGCTTTTGCGTAAGCTCCTCCAGGGGATCAGCCGGCGGCGGCTCGGGGGACTCCAACGGCCTGGCCGGCGGCTGGACCCTGCCTTTGGCCAGGCGGGCCAGAAAGGAGGCTCTATCCATCTTGTGGCCCCTTTCTCCGGCGCCTGCCGCCCAGCAAAGTGGAGCCGGTGATCTCCGGCAGCTTGCGCCCCTGGCGCCAGCCTCGCCAGGGACCGGGCGGCAGGTGGGCCTCATCCAAATGCGTTAAACCTTTGACCAGCGGTCCGGCCAACCGGCAGGCGCTCTCGAAAAGCCCGCGCTGGGAAAGCATCTCCGCGGCTAGGCGGGGCAGGAGCCTTTGCAGGGGCGGCTTGTCTTCCTGGCGGCGCCTTAGGAGCAGGCCGGGCAAGTCGATGCCCATGGGGCATTTTTCCTTGCACAACCCGCACAGGGTGGAGGCGTGGGAAAGGCGGTCGTCGCCCGGTTCGCCGCGCAAAAGCGGGGTGAGCACGCTGCCCATGGGCCCGGTGTAGACCCAACCGTAATTATGTCCGCCGGCGGTGTTGTAGACCGGGCAATAGTTGAGGCAGCTGGAGCAGCGCAGGCAGAGCAGGATCTCCCAATAGGGCCCGGCCAGGGCCTGGGAGCGGCCGTTGTCCAAAATAACCAGGTGAAACTCCTCGGGGCCCGCCCCGTGGGCACGGCCCGCCGCGCCCGATATCCAAGAGACATAGGAGGAGAGTGGCCAGCCCAGGGAGGCCCGGGGCAAGAGGCTGGTGATGAGCGCCAGGTCCTGCAGGGTGGGTACCGCCTTTTCCAGGCCCATCACCGCCACATGCACCCTGGGCAGAGTGGAGCAGAAGCGGCCGTTGCCTTCGTTGGTGATCACGGCCAGGGTGCCGGTATCGCAGGCCATGGCGTTGACCCCGGTGATGCCCACCTCGGCCTCCAGGAAGCGGCGCCGCAGCACCTTGCGGGCCAAGGCGGTCAACTCGGCGGGCTCGGAGCTGACCGGCTCGAAAAGCCGGGAGAAAAGCTCGGCCACCTCCTCGCGGGTCTTGTGCATGGCCGGGCCCAGGATAGGAAATGGCGGCTCCCCGGCCAGTTGGATGATGAACTCGCCCAGATCGGTCTCGCTGATCTGGATGCCCGCCTCCTCCAGGGCCGGGTTGAGGTCGATCTCCTCGCAGGTCATGGACTTGCCCTTGACCACCTTGCTGGCCCCGGCCTTCTGGCAGATGGCTTTTATAATGGCGCGTCCCTCGGCCGCGTCTCCCGCGAAATGCACCCGGCCGCCGCCGTCCTCCACCCGATCGGCCAGTATGGCCAAATAGTGATCAGGACGGGACAAATATTCCAGCTTGGCGGCGCGGGCGTGCTGGCGGAAGGCCTCGATCTGCCGGGGGTCGTTGAAACCGCTTTCCCTGAGCTGGCGCAGGCGGCCGGTGAAGCCGGCCAAGGCCTCGGCCCGGGCTTTTTCAGCCACCGGCATGAGGTGTTTGATCATCAGGCCCCCTCCCCGGCCAGCGCCTGGGCCAGGTGGATTACCTTGAACCCCGGATCGCTTTGGGCCGCGCCGCAGGAAAGGTGCAGGAAGCAGCCCACATCGCCCACCACCAGCACCTCGGCCCCGCTCTCGCGGGCCGCGCCCAGCTTATCCGCCAGCAGGCGGCTGGATATCTCGGGGTGGCTCACGCTGAAGGGGCCGCCGAAACCGCAGCAGCGTTCCGCGGCCGGAAGCGGCAAGCGGGGGAGGCCGTGGAGGCCGTCCAAAAGGCGGTAGGGAGCCTCGTCCTCGCCCAGGGAGCGGTGCAGGCCGCAGGAGGGATGATAGGTCCAGGGCCGGGAGGGCGCGGCCGCGCCGGTGGTTTGCATCCCCATGACCCGAAAGAGAAACTGGCTCAGCTCAAAGGTGCGGGCCGCCAAATTTTCAGCCTGGGCCGCCAAGGCGGGCCAAGGCGCCAAAAGGCCCGGCAGGCAGTGACGCACGTGGGCCACGCAGGAGCCCGAAGGCGAAACAATCAGAGCGGCTCCGCTGAAGGCCTTCACCCAAGCCCGGGCCACTCGGCGGGCGGCATCCACGTGGCCCGCCTTGAACAGCGATTGGCCGCAGCACACCTGTCCAGCCGGGGCGTATGGTTTAAGGCCCTGGCGGGCAAGCAAATCCAAGGTGGCGCGCCCCACCCGGGGCAGGGCCGCGTCCACCAGGCAGGTCGCGAAAAACGCTGGCCGCAATGTGGGTAGGCTGGTCATGGCTAGCAAAGATAGCGCCCCAAAGGCCTCAAGGCAAGCCTCTCGGCAAAGATGGCCCTGCGGTACTGTTTTGTGACAAAATGGTTAAATATGCCTGGATACTGGCCAAAGGCGCGCCCGGAACGCCTATTTGTGTCAAGATTGGGTGACGCGACGACCGGGACGCCTATAAGGCCCCCATAATTGAATCAGACTACGCCGTGCAAAAAACGGCTAAGCCAAGCGGAGAATCAAAGATGAGCCAACCAAGCGTCCTTATCGTCGAAGACGAGCGGGACATTGTAGAGGTGGTGGATTTCAACCTGCGCCAGGCCGGCTGCAAGGTGCTGAAGGCCCTGGACGGGATCGAGGGCCTGCGCCTGGCCCAGAGCGAAAAGCCGGACCTGGTGGTACTGGATCTCATGATGCCCGGCATGGACGGCAAGGAGGTCTGCCGCCGCCTGCGCCAGAGCGAAACCACCCGCACCATTCCCATTCTCATGCTCACCGCGCTGGCCAGCGAGACCGACCGCATAATCGGCTTTGAGCTGGGCGCGGACGACTACCTCACCAAACCCTTCAGCACCCGCGAGCTGGTGCTCCGGGTGCAGGCCATCCTGCGCCGCACCCAGGAGCCCGTAGCCGCCGGCGGCCGCCTCACCATAGGCGAACTGGTTATCGACCCCGAGCGCCACCGGGCCGAGGCCGCGGGCCGCGACCTGGAGCTCACGGCCACCGAGTTCCGCCTGTTGCACCACTTGGCGGCCAGTGCCGGCAAGGTGCAGACCCGCGAGGCGCTTTTAGAGAGGGTTTGGGGCTATACCTATGAAGGCTATGCCCGCACCGTGGACACCCACGTGCGCCGCCTGCGCAAGAAATTAGGCGATTTGGATGATCTTATTGAAACGGTGCGCGGCATAGGCTACCGCTTCCAGGAGAAGGCATGAAGCTAAGGATCTCCTTTCAGGGCTGGATACTACTGGGCAGCTTCTTGGTGGTGCTCTGCACCCTGGTTTTCGTGGCCGTGATTCTGCAGGGCTCCTTGCGTGACCAGCTGGTGCAGAATGTGCAAGCCACCCTTTCCCAAGATCTGAGCCTGGTGGAGGAGGTGCTAAGAGACCGCTGGCGGCCCGAGGCCTCTGTGGCCGAGCATGACCAGCTGGCCGACCAAATCGGCCGCAGTCTTAACCTGCGGGTGACCCTTATCCGCCCCAACGGAGTGGTAATCGGCGATTCCCATGTGAAGCCGAACGAGCTTGAGCGCCTGGAAAACCATGCCGGCCGGCCCGAGGTCAAGGCGGCCATGCAAAAAGGCCTGGGCGCTTCCATCCGGCGCAGCACTACGGTGGGGGTGGATCTTTTGTACATGGCCGATGTCTTGGAACTGCCCGGCCGACCGCCTTTGGTGGTGCGCCTGGCCATGCCGCTATCCGAAGTCGATCAAACCCTGGCCCACACCAGACGCCTTATCCTGGGCGCCCTGCTGTTGGGCCTGGTGCTTTCCTTCGGCGTGGCCTATCTGGTGGCGCGCGGCATCTCCAAGCCGGTCAAGGAACTCACCAAAACCGCGGCCAGCATCGCGGGTGGCGACCTCTCCCGCAGGCTAACCCGCTATCCCAGCCATGAAGTGGGCGAACTGGGCCGCGCCTTTGACAGCATGGCCGACAGCCTTGAGAAGCAGATCCAGGCGGTCACCAGGGCCAGGGACCGCTTGGAGGCGGTGCTAACAGGCATGGTGGAAGGCGTCATGCTCATCGACCATAACGACAACGTGCTCTTGGCCAACCGGGCTCTAAGGGAAATGCTGGGCCTCGGCAGCGACCCGGCCGGACAGGCCGCCACGGATATCATCCGCAACGCGGACCTTTTGGCCGCCATCAACCAAGCCCGGCAAGGCCTGCCCCTGGTAAGCGGCCAGATGCGCACCCTGGGCCCTCCCAAACGCTATCTGGAAGTGAGCGTGGTGAATCTGGATCAGGGCGGATTGGGCGCGGGCCGGGTGGTGGTGTTGCACGACATCACCGAACTGAAGCGCACCGAGGAAGTGCGGCGGGATTTCGTGGCCAATGTCAGCCATGAACTGCGCACCCCCTTGACCGCCATCCGGGGCTCGGTGGAGACTCTTCTGGGCGGGGCCTTGGATTCCCCGGAGGACGCCCGCCGCTTTTCGGAGGCCATAGCGCGCCAGGTTGTGCGTTTGCAGTGTATCGTGCAGGATCTGTTGGACCTGGCCGCCTTGGAATCCGGGGCCTTGGGCACCCAAGTCGAGGACCTGGAGGCCGAACCGTTTTGCGAAACCCTCGTGGGCATGGTGGAAGACCTGGCTCAGCTGCGCGCTGTGGAGTTGGCTTGCCGGCTGCCCGAAGGCGGGCTAAACTTTCGCGCCGACCGCCGCCGCCTGGAGCAGGCGGTGCTGAACCTGTTGGACAACGCCATCAAATACACCGACGCCCAAGGCAAGGTGACGCTGTCGGTCGTCAAGGAACCCGGCCAAGTGGCGATCACCGTGAGCGACACCGGCGTGGGCATCGCCGCCGAACACCTGCCCCGGATATTCGAACGCTTTTATAGGGTGGATAAAAACCGCTCACGGGAAATGGGCGGCACCGGCCTGGGTCTTTCCATCGTCAAACACCTGGTCCAGACCCAAGGCGGCCAAGTGGAGGTGCAAAGCCAGCCCGGCAAGGGCACCGACTTCCGCCTGGTGCTGCCGGACAGGCGATAACGATAAGGCCCCCGCCGGGCGCCTTATGGCTTCCCGAACGGGGGCTCGTCTGATTCCGCCGGCCTCCGGGCCGACCGCCACTGGAAAGATCCCCTCCTTACCGCTGTTAATGGCGGCCTATGATTCCCCCGACGGCGTGCATCTTCACGACCGGTCCCGGAGAGCCTAAGGCGGTCAGCAGGGTTCTTTATCGCGGCTGAGTATCGGGGCCGTGCCTGAGACGGACGTATTTGGCGTTGGTCAGGCATTCGACCAATTGGATTTGGGCGCGGCGCTCTTCCTTGAGTGCCAGGGTCACGGCGACCCCCAATCCGGTCAGACTCATCAAGATGGCAACGACTTCCATGTCGACCTCCTTGGGTTTGATTGCCCTGTTGGAAAGTACATCGGAAAAAATCGTGGCCGACTTAAGCGAAAAATAATGCCTAGGTTTGGCTGGGGATTAGGCGGGCCTGCTGTCCCGGGCCAATGGGTTGCTGGGATCCCCCTCAGCTTGCATGGCGGCTAGCACCTCCTTTTCAGCCGGTCCGGGCACAAAACCTTCCAACAAGGCCTCCAGCACCTCTACCCCGTCCTGATTGGTCATCACCACCCTGGCCGCGGCCTTGCCGCTGGCCTCCAGCTTGGTGATGGTGAACCGGCAGGTGATGCGGTCGCCGAAATAGACCGGCTGCTTGAACTTGAAGTCCATCCGGCTGGCCAGCCAGCCTATCTGTCCGCCCACTTCGCAGAGCATGCTGCCGGTCAGGA